>CAIWHI010000723.1 GCA_903912435.1 uncultured Bacteroidota bacterium
TCATTGATCATATTGAGGGAGGAAGGAATAGATATAGCGCAACCCTTATCTCAATATGGCGATAGCACAATTAAGCTATTTAGGTATCTGGTTGAGGTAGATTTTTGTGAAAACAAACGCCTGATGATTGATGAAATAGAAGCTGGTATTCATTATAGCAGGCTAAAAGATTACCTTAAAATGGTCATTCAAACAGCCAAAAACAAAAATGTACAGATATTTGCTACAACACATTCCAAGGAGTGCCTGCAATATTACAAAGAGGCACTTGAAGAATTGAAATTGCAGGATGATGCCCGGATTATTAGGCTTGCTGATACTAAACATGGTATCCACTCGTTTACCTACAATTTTGCTCAATTTGATAATGCACTATTAGCTGGAAGTGAAATAAGGTAAACAATGGCAGACTTTAAAATCTTTACAGAAGGCGGTAGTGATGTGGTTTTCATTCGTGATTATGTAGAATCTGTATTTGGAATAAAGCTACCAAATAGTTGTTTTGATACTTTGGGCTCGTGGTCGGGATATAAACAAGGTGGTAAAATATCTCCCTCCATTATGCAGAGTATGCTCAATGACGAAAAGATTATACTCATTTTGGATGCTGATGTTGACTTTGAAGCCCGGTTAAACGAAGTCAACAATGACTTTGGACAAAATAACATACCGATAGAATTATTCCTGTTTCCAAATAACCAAGACAAGGGCAATCGGGAAGATTTATTGACTACTATAGCCACCGATAGAAAATTAATTGACTGCTTTACCTCCTACGAACTATGTGTAAAAGATTATAACCTACCATTGGAAAAATCAAGAATCTTTGCTTATCTCGATGCCGTTTTACCTGCTAATATGAAAAAAGGCAATACGGATAGGAGAAAAGACGAAAACAGAGACTATAAAATAGCTGCCCACTGGAACCTCCAACACGAATACCTACAACCTTTCCACCAATTTTTATCACCCCTCTTTATTCAAAACAAAATATAATAAGTGGCCATAACTCAACAACAGCCTAAAGCACAAACACCACCTCCTGTATCTAACCAGCCAAAGGCACTACAGAAATTGGCAATGGTGATATCTTACCTATGCCACCCTGTATTTTTCCCACTGGTAATGGCGATAGCCCTTTCTGTACTAGCCCCGGCAGTATTTATGGGTATACCTGAAAAACAATTGAAGCTTTGGTTTTTGAGCATAGGTATTACCGCTGTGTTTTTCCCATTGTTCAGTATCCTGCTGATGAAGCCATTGGGTTTTATCACCAGCTTTCAGATGCCTACAGCAAGGGAAAGGACAATCCCGCTAATGAGCACCATGATATTTTATTTCTGGGTGACCCATGTATTCAACTCCATGCCCGGCACACCAGTCCCTTTGATACTAAAAGTCTTATTACTAGGCAATTTCTGGGGACTAATAGCACTTTTTATGATCAATATTTTCACCAAGATAAGCATGCATACAGGTGCAGCCGGCGGTATGATAGGTATTATCATAGTGCTTATGGCCACCAGCCCTATCAATATGGTTACCCCCTTATTTATAGCCCTGGTAATTGCCGGAATTATAGGCACCGCAAGAATGATACTAGGTGCCCACCAGAAAGGCGATATATGGCTTGGCTATATTATCGGCATACTATCCCAGCTATGTGCCTATGTTTATATGAAGTAGTTTTTTGTTTAGTACTTAGTAGATAGTATTTAGTAGATAGTCAATTCCTAAAACCTCCCTGCTTTGTAAAAGCATTATAAAAGAAAAGTCCAACAATACCTAGCTAAGGAATTGCTGGACTTTTGAATTTTTACTTTTGAATTTGTAAAGCATTTGAATTTGAAAACGATGGACTTTTAACTTTTGAATTTTGACTTTTAACTTATAAGAGCAATACACTTCAATTCAATCGCTATAGCCGTAGGCAAAGAATCAATACCTACAGTAGTGCGGCAAGGCTGGTTATCGGCAAAGTATTCTGCGTATATTTTATTGTAAGTATGAAAATCACGCTTCATATCCACCAGGAAAACGGTAACATCTATTAGTTGCGACCAGCTACTACCACTCTCTTCCAGTATGATGCGCACATTGTCAAACACACTCCTGCACTGTGCTTCAAAATCAAACTCTTGAAAATTACCATGCTTGTCGGTTTTTAATCCGGGTATTTCATCGGTACCGGGTTTGCGAGGACCAACACCTGATAAAAATAATAGATTCCCTGCACGCCTTGCATGAGGATATAAGCCTACCGGCTTTGGAGCCTTATCTATAGAGAATTGCATTTTGTAAAGTTAAAAGTTAAAAGTTAAAAGTTAAAACCCAAGTCTGGAAAATGTATCATTATATGCAGAACTTCCGCTGCGGCGGGTTCCATATACCAGCCCAAGACACCGACCATGGGAGAGCTTGATGGGTAACGATTATAGCCCTGAAAGTGCGCAATCCCAGAGCGTTGGGCATCGCCCTGGGAGGCTGCGATGGCTGGCTTGTTAAGCACTACAATGGATTAATAAAAGGTAAGTAATATATTTATATAACATTAAGCCCCACTAAATAAGCCCCTGCACCAGGAAAAATATTCCCAATACAGCCATAAGCATACTCACATACCATATCGGTTTTCGCCGGGTGAGGATGGCTATACCACTCAGTGCTATAGCTACCTGGAAAATTGTTACTGCTTTTGAAATAATTACATGCCTTTGTAGATGCTCTTTCGAACCTGCTTCGGCTTCCTTAGCCTCCTTCATTATTTCTTCTTTTTCCTTCTCGTACTTTTCTATTTTCTCCTTGTTGGCAGGTGGTGCATCCTTATTGATGGCAGAGAGTATGACTGCAGAATTATTCTCTATGGATAGTTTTATCCCCTTGGCCTGGTAAAAGTTCCATTTATCAGAGGCATTCATCTGTTCCAATAGGGCCTCGTTGGCATGATGGTTACCAAAAAGTCCGGCAATAGCCGCCAGAACCGCTACTATGGAAGTAGTTAAGGCTACCGAAAGTGTCCACCGTTCCTTTTTGTCGCGCTCCTCTTCTACGGTCTCAATGGTTTCCCTAAGCTTTTCGGTAGGGTCTTCTAATTCTTCCATATATAAGATGTCAAATTATTACAAGGAACCGATAGCAAGGAAACTAATTTTGCTTGGCAAAATTGCTCAATGTAATGTTATCAGAAGGGATATGTTTGTATTTCCTGGTAAGCGTAATAGAAGCTGAATTGCCATTTACTGTACCACTACCTGAATATACCACAGTATCAACAGTAATATTTGGCACTACGAAATTAGAACCTGTAGACTGATTATTAGTGATATTAATTGGGGTGGTAAATACTTTAGCACCATTGCTGTTCCAGGTAAGCTGCATCAATGTATATGTAGTATCGGTACCTGCATAAAACACTAATTGACTTAATGAATCGCTATGGGTGGCGTTTGAAGTATCGGTGCTGGTATAGATAGCCCTGCCTGTATAAGTATTAGAGTATTGCTTACGGTAAACAGTTTCGCACCTGATACCACCTATACCAGCAGGACAAGTACAGGTACCACCATTGCACAACACACCATTGAGGCAGGTAACCGCCTTACAAGCATCTTTGGTACAGCTACTGTAAAATGCTGCACCCACAACTAAAAGGGCGATGATAAGTGTAAAGACTAATGACCTGGCAGATTTCATACTCTATTTTTTGGCTTTTTGCTCCCGCAAAGATAACGATTACAATAAATGATAACAATAAAACTCAAATTTAGTACTTAAAAGGCTTTGAGGAGTAAATATAACAAACGAGTTTGAGGGGTATTTATTGTATTTTAGATTTTAACCTCATCAAAATCACATTTTTGTCTGTTAATAACACCACTTTGTTAAATATTATTTATATAACTGATTTACCACAAATTTTTAACGCTCTACTTTGTGTGGTATGAAATAATAATAATAATTTTGCACCCAACTAAAACGGTTACATAATGAAAAAGCAATTTCTATTTTTAGCTGGCGCAGCTATTATCTTAGCGTCTTGCGGCAGTGCTGAAAATAAACAAGCTGATGCTGCTAAGGAGCAAGCTAAAATGGATTCAGTGGTTAA
>CAIWHI010000724.1 GCA_903912435.1 uncultured Bacteroidota bacterium
ATTCGTTTTTCTACGTCTCTGATATCCAAATTGAAGTCTTCGGGATGCACTTCAGCAAAAACAGGTATTGCACCAACATATTGAATAGAATTGGCCGTAGCAATATAGCTCATAGAAGGGCATATCACTTCATCACCTACGCTAATACCAGATACTATCATAGATAGGTGAAGGGCGGTAGTGCAATTGGATACTGCAACAGCATAATTAGCCCCGGTATAGGCAGCAAAGTTGGCTTCAAATTCAGCTACACGTGGTCCCTGGGTTATCCAACCTGTTAGTATAGTATCATATGCGGCCTGGGCCTCATCAGTTGTTAAATATGGTTTGGCTATTGGAATCATAATTTATAAATTTTCTCTGCGTTTCTTTTCAAAATACCATTCACTTAACTCTTTCAATCCTTCATGCAATGCTACATTAGGCTCAAATTGCAACAAATTTTTTGCCTTATTGATATCTGCAAGCCGCCTTGCTACAGGGTTTACAGTCTTAACATCTAGAAATACCGGGGTAAGATTTGAGTTATTTACTTCTAACAGTGCTACTAGCAACTCCTTAAGGCTGGTTTCTACTCCACACCCAATGTTGAAATTCTCATCGGTTACATCAGCCATCAAGGCAGCAACATTAGCTTTTGCAATATCCCTTACATAAACAAAATCCATGGTTGTAGAGCCATCTCCATGTATTATAGGGTCCTTACCATCCTTTATACAATCAAGCCAGCGAATCATCACCTCGGTATACTTTCCGTCGGTATCCATTCTGGGGCCATAAGCATTAAAATAGCGAAGGGCTGCAAAATCTAGTGAATACATGAATTTATAGCTACGGAATAACTGCTCGCCCCATAATTTTGCACCACCATAAAAGGTCTGGTTATCGTATGGATTATCAGTTTCCGGGGTTGGGAAATGTTGAGCCAATCCGAATACAGAGGCACTTGAGCTATAAATTACTTTCTTTATTTTGTGCTTTACACATAGCTCTGCCAGTTCAAAGGTTGCCTTTATCATTACTTCAAAGCCATCTCTGGGGTTAGCAGCACATGCATTTATACGCAATGCTGCCATATGGAAAACAAAATCACATGGTTCTATACATTTTTCTAAGAGGTCGGTATCTCTAATATCGCCTTCTATAAATTCAACAATTGGATTGTTGAAGAAATTGCGCATGTTATCATGGGTTCCCCTTATCAAATTGTCAATGATGATAATTTTTTTAGGGTCATATTTAAGCAGTTCTTCAACTACATAAGAGCCAATAAATCCGGCACCTCCTGTCACAAGTATTGTTGCTCCCTTTACTTTGTTTTGTGTCATTGTTCTTTTTTGTGTTCAATAATTTTATCTATAATAAATACAGGTCTAGCTCTGCTGGCATCAAGGGTGCGCCATAAGTATTCGGCTATAATACCTAACGATATATTCGTAATCCCAAAGCCCAGCAATAGTATAGAGGTAAGTGCCGGCCAGCCTGCAGCAATATCATTATACAATAGTTTCCTGCCCGAAATATAAATTGTCCAGCATATACCCACCATAAAAAAGAGCATGCCAATTAAGGATACAAACCTTATAGGCGCATAGGAAAATGCCACAAATGAATCTACAAGTAGCTTTATTTTTTTAGAAAGGGTCCATTTCGATTTGCCATGTTTCCTCGTTGTTTTATCATAGGTTATAAAACTCTGTTTATAACCAAGGGTCAGGATCTGGAGGAAAATTGACGAGTTGGCTTCAATATTTTGATTCAGTTTAGCCTGCACTTTTTGGTTAAACATAACTATATCAAAGCCATTTTCAGGGAATTTTTTATAAACAAATTTCCGCATCAGGTTAGCATACATTTTCGAAAATGTTTTTTCAAAAATGCCTGCAGATGTGGTATTTCTTGATGCAAAAACTATATCAAAACCCTTTTTTGCATTGGTATGCAACAATGTTGAAAGCTCTAATGGGTCTTGCAAATCTGCGGGTAGAAACATCATCCATTCACCACTTGAATTAGTAATTCCCGACCTTAGTGCGATATGGGAACCATAATTTTTGGCTAGTATTATGATTTTATAATCAATGCCTGACTTGTTGAGCAATGTTTCAAATGCCTCTGATGAATTATCGGTCGATCCATCGTCTACCAATATTACTTCATAGTTGATATGCCTGTTTTCCTTGAAAAACCTGCTTAAACTATCCACCAAAAAGGCGGTATTATCTTCCTCATTCAAATAAGGTATAATAATACTTATATCTACACTCATGATGGTATTTTAATAATCATCGTTCCTTATTGGGCTGCAAATTAGTGATACTTTCTAAATAAATTCGTCAAATTGCTGGTAGTAATTTTATTTCTATCCTTTCGGTCCGCTAATGAGTGTTTTATAGCTTATTTTTCAAAATGAAATTGTCAACAATTTTGTAATCACACCTAACACCTGCAATAATCACAGGAACAAGACAATTACATATGCTAATAGTATTGGCAATACCGAAAGTTTTCGTTGGGCATATTGCAATATGGGTAAGGCAATAAAGGGTATACTTGCTAATAACCATCCATTTTCTAGTTGGGCAATCAGGTAAAGCGATAAAAATGACAGGTATACAGTAGGGGCAATAAGAAAACGGTTGGTTGCAATAAATTCCCGTTCCTTATAACAGCAAAATAGCAATACAATCAGGGATACTAACTTGATGATTGCAAAGCTGGTAATCCATTTATGCACTGTAGACCATTTATGGTAAAACATTCCCTGGTCTATTTGCCAGGGTAAATCTAAAAAGATCTTCTCTAAGAAGTTCGAAAACCAGATTTTTGTGTGTGTTTTTATATACTCGGAATGCGATAATTGCAGTTTTATTTCGGGGTGTTTAACTTTGAATTCTTCAACCTCATCAGGTGTTACCTTCCATACATTCACACGTTTATTTGGGTTGTATACCTCATAATAAATGCTCTTCTGATCAGCCGGTAGGGTGCTTTCAATCCTTTTTTCTGCTTCATAATAATGGTTTTTATCTTCCAGCATCAATTTACCATATCGTTGGTAAGAAGGTATGTGGTATATGATAAAAAAGCCAAGGAATACAGTGAAAAATAAGGCACAGTTTTTTAGCCTGTTAATGAGATTAGTATTTGTATCAATAAATAAAAATAAAAGGATACCGGGAATGTAAAACAGTGCTATAGGTTTTACAATAAATGCAAAGAAGAATAGGAAACCACTTATGGCTATGCCCTTATTATTTTTAATTTTAAGTAACGAAAGGATACCTAGCAGCACAAATAGTGCATTGGGAGCATTGGCAAGCAATAACCAACTATGCCCACTAAAACTAAAGGCAAAAAAGATCAAAGCCAGGTACTTTGTTTCATTGTCGATATTCTTAAAACAGGCTAGTATTTTGAGTAATACATAACTGGACAGTAGAAAACATAGTGCCGAAAATAACTTAATTGATACATAAAGTTCTACAGGCATCAATTTTGAGAAGATAAAATTCAAAAAATTATAGGCAAAAGACGTACCCTGGCTTAATGAGTTGTACCATCCATAATCAGCAAGATATTTTACTTCACCCAGATAATAAGGTTCATCTCCTGTTAAGGGAGTATGTATGGGGTGTGCCCTATAGGTAACAAAACAAATAAGGGCCACTATAGCCCATGAAATATATGGTAAGTAGGTAGCGGGTATTTTTGGAAGCTTGATTTTTTGCATAACATAATCTTTATGTAAACGTTCCATGGATATTGGATGCTACATTAATACTTTTTTCTGTTTAAGAAAAGAATCTTTTAAGGAATGGTATAAACTTACTATGATCTACAGCGAAATTTCCTGATACCCTTTGTCCTTCAGCCACATCACGAGTCACCACGGCGCCTATTGTTACTTTTGCTTCATTGCCAATTATTATCTCACTACTTACACTTGAGTTAGGCCCTATCCACACGTTATTGCCAATGGTAGAACTTCCTAATATTGCTGCAGAACCGGCTATTCTGCAATTCGTCCCAATGGTATTATTGTGGGCAATATAAACCAGGTTGTCAATCTTAGTATTTGCACCTATTTCTGTGAAACTCTTAAATACACTTTTATCAACTGTACAATTATATTGAATTTCTACATTGTCGTTAATTTTTACTCCACCGGCATGGCGCACTGCAAACACTTTTTTATCAATTGTTTTGAATTCAAAACCTTCTCCACCTAGTATTGTACCGGCTCTTATTATAACATGGTCGCCAATTAGTGTGTGTTCATTAATTACCACATTGGCTTCAATAATGCAATGCTCGCCTATACTCACATTATTCTCTGCAATAATAGCCCTGGGATGGATTTTCGAAAATTTGCCAATTTTTGTCGAGAAGTTTTTCCAGTAAAATTCAGTTTGGTCTAATAAGTAATCGTGAATATTATAAAATGTTTTGTTGGGATTTTCAGATATTAAAATGCCATACCTGTTTGGGTCAAATAAATGTGCAAGGGCCTTAGTAGTAATGATGCAACTGATATGAGGGTTTTGCAAAAGGGTATGGAGGTAACTTTCATCATAGAAGTTCACCAGTATTCTATCACTCATGAATTTCAATAGACCCAGATTATCAAACTCCCCATCATTGCGGATAGTCTCATTATTAAGAAGTTTTAAGTCGGAGAGTTTAATCATGCTGCAAATCGTTTTATTTAATTATTTAACTCTTCTTAAAATGATTGATCAATAATCCTTATAATGTATATATGTCTGAGCGGCTCTTAATATGTCCCGGCCAAGAAGCATGGGCATAATCTATAACATTATATTTTTAATTATCAATTTATTTCGTCTAAGATTTGAAAATCGATATGCTTCTAAATATTTTCTACTAGCAATAAATCTCTATGATGTGTTTCGTTTTTCAATAATAGCTCACCTACTTTTAAACCACCTCCCTGTAGCCTGATGATTGGGTCGTAACCAATTGCAGAAGGCAAAATGCCCATATGCCCCGATGAAACATGATCAGGATAGAAATTTAATTTACCCTTACAACTTGTTTCATTTATATCACCTGCATATCGTAGGATTAGTGGAGCATTGAGCTGACCAGTCAATTGAGCAGTACTGATAGGCTCGCCATCATCGCCTATCCAGCTTTTATCAAATGGGTAAGCAGTGAATACAACTGTAGCATCTCTATATTCATCAGGTATTACAAATTCGGGGAAATTGCCTATCCAGTCAATATTACAACCGGCATAATCTTTTTGCCTTGATGCCTCATCACATACCCCAAGTTTTGAACAAACTTTAGATAATACTTTTGCAATAAAAGGCCCAAAATCATTGTTGCATATAAGCAGGAACTTATTGTTATAAGGACATTCACCTGCATCAAATATCATCTTTAGAGCCATGTCGCCCAGATAGTTGAACACATCTACATCCGGATGTCTTTCATTTGTGGCACCTATAAGTATGTTCTGTACCCGGCAATAATTTACATCCAGATCTGCATCCCTAAGTTCCCATGCTTCATACATCAATGGTATAACTGCCCCTTTTTTGGCATGCTGCAGCAATTCTTTGTTCAGGGGACGTAAGTGCCCTGAATTCGTAATTATATCCGCCTTTGCAATTATTTCAGGCGTTAGTTTATCTATAATACTAATCTTAAGGTCTGTCCCAAATTGGTTGGCAAGATCATGAGTAAGTTTACTAACTTGCTCCACAGTGCCATACCTTGTGTTTTTGGTAAACGCATAAACTTCTGCACCTGCAAGTGCGGCAAGAATTGGTGTTACTACATAGGCTCCGGTAGCAGCCTCTGTAAGCACAACTTTGCCTTTTAAGTTCAATTCTAATTGTTC
>CAIWHI010000725.1 GCA_903912435.1 uncultured Bacteroidota bacterium
CCTATCCTTTCTCGCGATAGTTCAGTTTCCTGTTCTTCCTGTCATACCCAGTATGCTGCTTTTACCCATATCGACCATTCTCTAAGCCATGGCATAGGTGGCCGCATAGGCACAAGGAATTCCCCATCCCTCATGAACCTGGCCTGGCAAAAAGAATTTATGTGGGATGGCAGGGTAAATAAAATACAAAACCAGGCTATTCTTCCCATCACCCACCCTGATGAGATGGACGAAACTATAGAACATGTACTCCTAAAACTGAAACACTCCGATATATATCCCCGCCTATTTTATGCTTCATTTGGCGATAGTGCCATTAGTGGCGAACAAATGCTGGATGCTATATCACAATTTATGGTAAGCATAGTAAGTTCAGAATCGCGCTATGATAGTGTGATGAGAAACCAGGCTGCATTTACCCCCAAGGAAGCCAATGGGTATAAACTCTTTAAACAGCATTGCGCCTCCTGCCATACCGAACCACTGTTTACTAACCAGGCTTATGAAAATAATGGCCTGCCTATCGATACTTCACTTAAAGATTATGGCAGGGCAAATGTGACCCACAAAGCCGATGATTCGTTTAAGTTTAAAGTGCCTACCCTTAGGAATATTGAAATTTCAAGCCCCTACATGCACGATGGTAGGTTTAAGAGGCTGCATGATGTAGTGAATCATTATACCAGCGGTATACATACCTGGCCAAATCTATCGCCCCAACTTAGGACTCCTATACATTTGAATGCCAATGAGAAGGTAGATTTGGTAGCATTTTTATTATCCCTTACTGACATAAAATTCCTTTCCAATAAAGAATATTCATATCCGAAAAAAATATTTTCTGATATGCGAATGATTCACTAATTTTTGGCGTCAAATACATAACCAAACTAACAAAGATGAAAAAGACACTCCTACTTTTAGCTGTATCGCTCAATTGCCTGGGTGCAATGGCTCAAACCAACCCTATAATCACAAAATGGTTGCAAAACCATACGGGCATCACAGGCAGGCATTATGTATCAGGCAGCTCTACACCTATAGTTGATGCTGATTCGGCCAATGTGCAGACTGTATTGTATTCGTCTTCATGGTCTTATGTAAGGACAAAAGGTGTACCTGCTTATATTACCGGTCCATTTCTTGATGGCAATCCTTCAATTACCACTAATCAAAATGCAATTTTCAAAATGCCGCTCACCCCAGTTCCTAATACAGGAACACTTACTGCTACCTCAGGTGGTGATATAGGCATATTCATAAATGGTGTAGCCATGTTCGATTACAGGGATGGTGTGAGCTGGAAGGCATCGACAGGAGCCCTTGCAGGTGGCCCATTGGGCGGAATGGGCGATGGTGTTTGGAATAGGGATGCTATTGTGGCGGAGCGTGGCGGATTCGATTGTTCAAAAGGTCACCCTGCTATGGGCAATTACCACCACCACCAAAACCCAAGTGCTTTCAGGCTAGACCTTAATGTACTTTCTACCGTATGCAATTTGTATGTGGCTGATGCATTGTATGCTATTGACAGCACTCATCACTCCCCTTTGTTAGGTTTTGCATTCGATGGGTATCCTGTTTATGGCTCTTATGGCTATAAGAATGTAGATGGTACAGGTGGCATAGTAAGGATGAAATCGAGTTATAGCCTCAGGAGCATAACTACACGCACCACCTATGCAGGTGGCACCTCGGTTACCGCAGGTCCTGCAGTAAGCACCACCTACCCACTAGGCTTATTTAGGGAAGATTACCAGTATAATGCAACTTCTGCTGCTACCCCCGACTATCTCGACGACCACAATGGCCGTTTTTGCATTACCCCTGAATACCCATCAGGTACTTATGCTTATTTCTGCACAGTAGATGCCAATTGGAATTCAGCATACCCATACATGATAGGCCCAACTTATTATGGTATTAAATCAGGTGTAAAAGTAACCTCCATTACCGAAGTAGTTACTCCCTATGTATCTACAACTACAGGTTTTGATACTTACAATTCAGCAATGCCAGATGTAACCATCTTTCCTAACCCAGCCAGTGACCTTATAGCTATCCAGCTAAGCAACCTGACTACAGATAATATTGATATTGAGCTATACGACATCAATGGCCGTTCAGTTCAGAAAACAATTATTTTCCAGGGCACCACTATGGCCTACTTCAATACCCTGGCCCTTTACGATGGCGAATACATCATCCGCATCAGCACAAAGGATGGGGTAATTACAAAGAAAGTTACGATTGTAAAATAAGTAATTTTATTAACACACATAATGAAAAGGGTTGAATCATTGTGATTCAACCCTTTCGATTTTATAAGAATTATCAAAAAATACTAGCTAATACTAATCAGTTCCACATCAAATATCAATGCACTGTTAGGGCCTATATGGGTGCCTACCTGCCTGTCGCCATAAGCAAGGTGATGGGGTAGGTAAAAACGCCATTTGCTACCAGTCCCCATTAGTTGCAGTCCTTCAGTCCAACCCTTGATAACCTGGTTGAGCGGAAAGGTAGCTGGTTGGCCACGGTTCACCGAGCTATCAAATACCTGGCCATTGATTAAAGTACCATGGTAATGGCAGGTTACCTTACTTGTTGGGCCTGGTTTAGGGCCACTGCCTGCTAC
>CAIWHI010000726.1 GCA_903912435.1 uncultured Bacteroidota bacterium
CCCTTATCCTTTCCTTATCAGCCTCACTTAGCCCCTCCTTATTCTTCAGGCATAGCTCAAACGATTCAGGTACAGGTTCAAAAGCATCTATACGGGCTTGTTTAAAGATACCTGCAAACTCTATACTTTGCCCCAGATGCCAACTGCCTATATCTAGTATTTGCTTTATGCTATCCACCTCAATCTTCCCGGCCAGGTGTGCCAGCCTCCTGTCCACCATATTGGTGTTCTGGTCGGGTGCAGGTTTAGGGCTTTGGTCTAGTTTCAGCAGGGTTACTATTTGTTCGGCATTAAATATTTCCTGCTCACTATGGTAGGGAAACCCTATTGGGTGGCCTGAAATATCGTATTTGGTATATACCGAATTCCTCAGTTCAGGTTTTATGGTTGGCGCATGGGCTATTACATTGGTATGCAGGGGATAACCAAATTGCTGTGGGGTATTACCTATCCAGCATACCACGGACGGCAAGCCTAGAGCGGCAGCTACATGCTGTGCAAAACTATCTTACAATAATCGTTTTGTACTAATGGAAATCAATACCGCCATAGCCCTGAAATCAGACTTAACTTGTATGGTATTTTGCAGTGCCAGTTGGTCATCACGGCGTATGTGCAGCACATGATAATCATTGGCAAACTGGTTCACAATATATTGGGCTATGCTATGCGGCAGGTCACGGCTCCAACTGTATTTATTTTGTTGGCTGGCAGCACCGCCATTGGTTTGAAGCACCATGATAGGCTTCTCAAACTTGCCAAACTGGTTGATATAAAAAGCACGCTCACGCTCATTTATAAATAATTCAGGCAATTCGCCATTATAACTTATGCCATTCATTGCACACCAAATCTGTATCAGGTGGCCACGATGCATTATAAAGTCAGTCTCCAGGTAGGGGTTATGAACCATCATTTTTACCTCCTGCCCCTCTATGTGCTCCTCATAAAAATAGCTTAGGTTATTGTGGTTAAAAGCCCTGTCTACAAAGGGATTACATAAAAACACCTCGGGGTAGCCGGTTATTACTATTAGTTTGCTTTGTGGGTACTGGGCTTTTATAGCCCTACATACGGCAGTAGCCATCACGGATTTGCCTATTCCGCCATCAATCTGGAAGATTATTTTCATCGTTGGTTTTTAAGTATATATTTTTAGGCTTATTCTTTTACTATCTTCTTCACTACTACCCCACCTTCCTTATCCCTTACCTTTACTATATACATCCCTGCCGGATAGGAAGACATATCTATTTCGGCTGTGGTAGTGTTATAGTTTTGGGTGAAAAGGGTTTGTCCTGTGCTATTTTCAAGTGATATGCTTGCAATAGTTGTTGGTACCTTTATTGTGCAGCTATTAGTCACAGGGATTGGATAGATTGATATTGTGTTACTAAACACAGGAGTGATTTCTAAATTACCACTAGTATACGGATCACATAAAGAATCATATATTACCTTTCGAATGGCCGGAAAATAAGCAACTTGACCAATATATAAATTCCCGCACCTATCTAATGCAATCCCACTTGGCCTATCCAATTCAGCTAAGGTAGCAATACCACCATCACCTGTATATCCCATAATACCATTACCTGCAATAGTACTAATAAAACCTAGAGTATCAATTTTCCGAATGCGATTATTAATAACATCTGTTACCAATAAATTACCCAAATCATCAAATATAATATAGTAAGGATCTAACTTGGCATTGGTCGCTGGTATTCCATCACCATTATACAAATAAGCGGTACTATCTCCAGCAATGGAGGTAATTATCCCATCCACATCAATCTTACGGATTTTATTCAAACCATAACCTTCTTCACTAACATATAGGTTATTGCTTTTATCAAATACCATACTAAAAGGGGTAATTTCAGCAAGTATAGCTGGCCCATTATCGCCTGCTACACCTAACCGTCCATTTCCTGCAAAAGTAGAAATAATACCTGCATTGTTAATTTTCCTAATTCTATTATTAATGTTATCACCTACAAATAAATTGCCCAAGTTATCAAAAGCAACACATGTTGGAGAATTTATTTTGGCAGCTGTTGCCAATCCACCATCTCCAGTATAACCTGGTAATGAATCACCCACCACTGAAGTGATAATGCCAGTTAATCTGTCCACACGCCTAATTCTATTATTACGTGTATCTGCAATAAATAAATTGCCTAAAGAATCAACAGTAATACCTAGTGGTTGATTTAAATGAGCATCAGTTGC
>CAIWHI010000727.1 GCA_903912435.1 uncultured Bacteroidota bacterium
GCCCGGTTTCTGGAAAGAAAAAAAATAACACCCCAGGTTGTATGGCTTTCGGATACCGACCCCAATGTGTTTATACCCAAAATAGAAGATTCTTGGCAGGGGTCTATTCCGGCAACTGTTATTGTGAGTACCGCTAAGGGTTTTAAAAAATTCCTTGAAGGTTCAATTACCGAAAAACAAATAGCCAATATTGCTGATAAACTTTTAGCTGACGAATAAACAGATATACAAATAATCCATTGAATTTTTACAAACCATACAAACAACTCAACCGCCTGGTGCAAAATGAAAGTTTTGAGCCTACTTTTAGTTGGGGTCTGCGAATGGCAGTATCAGGTACCATACCCATAATCTGGGGATTGGCAACCGGTCACCTCAATGCGGCTATCTGGATGGTAATAAGTGCCGAAGCTATATCATGGATTGAAATGAAGGGTTCATTTCAGACGCGCTATGGCATATTGGTATTAGGACTACTATCCTGTAATGCATTTGCCTTTCTTGGCACCCTTACCGGACCCTTTTTGTGGATAAGCCTTATTTGTATGTTTGGGGTGGGCTTTTTGGCTACCATACTCAAAAATATTGGAGACCGTACCAGTGGCCTTGCCATAAGCGTGTATATGCTCTTTATTATTTGCAATGCATTCCCGGTAGGCAATTTTGAGGAATTGAAGACGAGGATGGCCTTAATCAATTACGGTGCTATATGGGCCATAGTGGTTGGTCTGATAGCATCAATTATAACCCCGGCGGAAGAACCATACCGGCGAGAAATAGCACTTATTTGGCGCTCTATTGGTGATTTGACAGGCACCATATCAAAACTGGCTGCAACTAATGCAAAAGCAGGTAAGGATAGTAACCTTACTATTCTTAATGAGATTTATAAAGGGGAGAATGAGGTAAGGAATGCAATAGACCATAGCTATGAGTACAATAGCCGGATGGCACACCAGGTAAACCAAAAAGATAATAAAAAATACCAACTCTCACTGGTGAGGAAGGCTGCAGGACTGGTAGCGGTGAATGTAATTGCCATTGCTGAGGAAATTGACAAGCTCTATATTCCCGGTCTTGAGGCATCATTAAGGGTAAGGGCAGGAACCCTATTGGGGGCGATGAGGGAGGCCATAAGTCGGCTGTCAGTCTACGTTATCTCATTAGACTCAGAAGAAAAGTTATTAGCTATTTCGCATATCAACAGGATGAAGAAACTATCAGCCCTGTTGTTGCAAATGCCCATGCCCAAAGGGCATAACCAGGCTGAAGCCCATAAAAGGATACTGCACCTTATAGGGCGCAATATAAAACTGATGGAAAGTGCCATCGTCCGCCTTGAACAAATGGGCCATGACAAACCTATTTACAAGTCTTATTCTTTGATCAAGACTGCCTTCCTGATGAACCCTATGTCCATTTGGCGTAATATCCGGTTGCTATTTAGCTTCAATACCCTTACTACCCACTATGCACTCAGGTCGGCAATCGCGGCCACACTGGCATTGTTTTTATCCAAGTGGTTCCAGATTGATCATGGCTATTGGATGCCATTTAGTGTAATGATAGTGATACAGCCCTATTTTGGTGCTACCTACAAAAAAGCACTCGACAGGGTGATAGGTACAGTTTTGGGAGGCCTGGCCGGAAGTCTGCTCATGCAATTGCCTGCAGGCCTCCACTTTAAGGAAGTGTTTCTATTCCTTTCTTTCACACTAATGATTTATTTTGTAAAGAAAAAATATGCCATAGCCACCTTTATCATCACCCTCAATCTGGTTCTGTTATTCGACCTCGAATCATCTTATAGTAATTCAATAATGATTTGGAGAGCGGTTTGTACTATTGGTGGGGCCGGGCTGGCAGTACTATCTGGCTGGGCATTATTCCCTACCTGGGATAAAGAATGGCTGCCTATCCATATAGCCGGAGCTATAAAAAGCAATTATGAGTATTTAATAGCTACTTTTTTCGTAGATAAGAGAAATGTAAACTGGACAAGAAATAAGAGGGATGTAGAAACAAAAAACAGTAATGTATTTGACTCCTACAACCGCTATATGGAAGAACCAGGCAAGGAAAAATCGAGCGGGTATTATGAACTCATCACCTCTAACGTGCGCATAACCCGAAACCTGAATAATATCCACATGGACCAGGATGAAAAACAGGACCCCCATGATAAACCTACCAAAGGGCAACAGGCGCGCATTAACGAATCTCTGCTTTTATTCAACCAATTGGCCGACCAACTCAAAAAGCTGGACCCAGATATGGATTTGAAGAAGATAGAAGCAGACAAGCATACGCATTCCCCATTTTACCTGAACGGGCCCCAAATAACTTCCCTTGAAAAAATCATCATTGAGTTAAAGACAATGGCCGAAGAAATGGGGCATGAGTAGGTAACCAGCCAATGTCTCTTAAAAAAATATTTACAAGGGTCTTTTATTAATAGGATGAGTAAATCAAGGCAATACAAATTAAATATTATTTTAATAAATATGAATTTTTATAAAAATTAACGACCTAAACGGTAGAAACCTAAGGTATTCAAAGATTGGGAATTTTCAAATTCCCAATTAACTTATTACATTTGCCGGATAATTATGCTCAACGGTAAAAA
>CAIWHI010000728.1 GCA_903912435.1 uncultured Bacteroidota bacterium
ATTGGCTGTACGTTCCATATGCACATCACCGGTACCGGTGGAATTTGTTTAAAATAGTTAAGAAAAACACAATCACAATAATATTGCTTACCAGGTTCTATTTTTTCGGTAGTGGCTGTTGTCTCCAGAGGAAGAATAGTATCAGGATCTATAGTCATTTCTTCCACCTTATTACCTGGTACACTATACCATACCTTTTTTTTCCTGTCAGGATCACATTGGTCATAAATGATTTTTGCTTGAATATCCGAAAGTGCTTCAATTAGAATCATAACACAGCCTGTTTCAATTGTGAGACTACTTTGATATCCTTATCATCATCCACTTTGTAAATAGCATACAAATAAAGTGCCTGGTGCATTATATCACTATCACTTAATTTCCCTCTCTCTTCAGTCTGTAGTTTTTTCTTCAGTATTTTTAAAGTTAGTAGTAATTCTGGCATTACTCGCATATGTATGTTATGCCTCCTACTTGTTTTACTACCTTGTTTCACTACTTCATCTTCCATTGTATATATCCTTTGTGTACACAAATGTAGTGATAGTTTTGTATACACAAAAAAAAATCCCAATAATTTTAAAAAATTATTGGGATTGGTATTAAATGTGATATCTTTTTGTGGCCGTATGGCCAAAGGTATTGACAAATATTGATAAAAAGAACGACCGTCTGTATATAAAGACGGTCGTTTCATTTCAGTATAATGCACAGTTTTTGCGTTATTACGTTGTCAAATCCCCATAAGACAGAGCGTTTTTATCCTTAACTGCATAGCAAATGTATACACAGTATTTGTATCTACAAAGTGGAATGGGGGATTTTTTTTTATACTATTGGCATGACCTGAATTGACTTCCCTAAATGGACAGAGGCCAACGAAGGTTATTATACCTTGTTGGCCTCCGCTCGTAATAATGCGACGAACTATTATTACCGGTCTACCTCCTTTAATAAGCATTTCCGGAAGTCACTCCTTTAACGCCTACTAAACTTCGACACCACAAATGTATACACATATATTTACAAAACAAAAAAATAGGGTAGTCGCTCCTGACTACCCTTCACCATCCCATGCATCAGGGAATTGTTTATGACTTCAATACTTTAATTACCGTTAGTACTCCTACACCTATTCCTATACCGGTTAAGATTGGATGCAGCTTAAACCAACTATCTTTTACTATTACTTTACCGGTCTTAGGATCAACCTGGTCTGTTGGGTCCCACTCCTTTATCCCGGGCATGTTACGGAGTGCATATCTGGCACGTACCAGAGCATCGAAATAGCTACTTTCCGATTCCTCAAAATAGCCGTTTTTCTTTAGCCTGGATACGTAGTCTTCTAGTGTTTTCGCACCTGCAGGATTAGCTTTTTTGGTGAGCTCATGGATGTAGGCAGCTAACCAATCTTCTTTGGTTTTAAAACCTGCGAACTTCCTCAATCCTACCTGTACTATGTAGGCTCCCTTCTGTTTCGCATAGGTGATACCTGATCCGTTATTATGCTTCACCCACAAGTTACTACTCCATCTATCAGTTTCATGATAACTCTGATATACGGCAAATGTGGCTGCCGGATCACCTAGAGCAGAGAGCAGCGCATTATGCAGCCAATTGGCCACACTATACAGATCACTAAATACATTCTTTACTGCGGTAGGATCAGATGGAATACGTACACGGCCATTATCTAATGATTTCTGTTGGTTAGGGCCGGTATAGTTACCTGGTGTAAGTGGAATAATCCCACCACTTGGAGATACCTTATTACCTGGTATATCAGGTGTATTTGATTTCCAATCTCCTGAATCACCAATTCGGTTAAACATTTCTACCCATCCTACCCTGTGACTATATACCGGCCTGTGGTGTATGCGGTGTAAATGGTGTGGATGATGATATACAGGATGGTGATGGAATCTTTGATCCCATACATCTCCTATTTGTATATCATTTCCTAACCCCATTTTAAATTAGTTTTTTTTATCTAAAAGATATTAAACAATCAAAGTCCCAGGTTGTTCCTATGACACCTGTACCAATATAAAATGTAATTGTAAATCGGCCTGTTCCATAAGCAATGCTATAGCCTAATGTATTGTAAAAATTGGCTGCTGTCTCTGCATTTTTTGGAGTAATACCACCAACATACGTTGGATTACCTGTAGTTATAATAACCAATGTTGCAGCACCAACAGTAATTGGTGCTGTATAATTCCTGTGTTCTATTGATACTGCGGGTATATCGCTCAATAATGCTAATGTACCATCTCGGTTAGGTAAACTATAAGTTCTTAGTGTTGCCGGCGTTAAACCAGAATAATCTAAATTGAATGACCTAACCGCTCCTGTATCGTTATAATTCAATGCTCCGTCCTGACATGAAAAAATAGCATAACCACCATTTGCAACATCAATAATTTGTATGGTGTTACATTGTATATCATTAGTGGTATTATAACCGTTATCTGTAACCGCCTGTAAATTCCCTGTGCTTACATCGGATAAAAACGCTAGAAAGCCACTGCCGTCCTGATATTGTATTACCTGGTCCGCGGACAATATTGGTGGGTAGGTGACAATTAAATTAAATCCTGTTGAAGGCTGGTTGTATTGGTTTTCCTGGAAAGATATAAACTGATTAGCTCCACCTGTAACAGGATTTGAAACTGTTAACCCGTTTCCATTTAATTGTATGCCTGTATTGGTATTTGAACCAATATCACAAACAGATTGCAGATCACCAGATACACCACCACCGCCACCACCACCAGGGGGAAAAATGGGGCCTAAGTCCATATATCTTATAATGATACTATCTCTCATACATGTTATTTAGCATCTGTACAGTTAATTTATTTAAAGGCTGCTGTCCTCCTGATGTAGTCGTACTATTGAATACTATATCATAAGATGTAATGATTACTCTACCTGTAGTAGATCCTATCTTATAAGCTTCTCCCCCTTCATATTTACCGGTAGTAGTATTTAACTTACTCGGTGCTAGTCTCACACTACCAGATATTATTACTTCCTGGTTGCCCTGGTTCCAAAATGCGACCTCGGTACAATTAGGCCGGAATATACCATCTTTAGTGATGGTAGTAAATGTGATATCACATTTCTGCTCTTGCTCCCTATTTCTGGGATTAATGACCGATAATATTTTCCCTAGTATATCCAGTATATTCATTTCCATTACATTTCCCTTAAAGCTTCAATAGCATTATTGAATGTTTTTGGCTTATTATTAGCTACTTCCGCAAGCTTCACCATGTCAAATACATATTCCGTATCTGCTTTATTCATGGCATCTTCAAATCCTGGTAATGCCTTACCTGATTGATCAAGCTTTACACCGTGTTTATTTCGGTAGGCGTTGATGAGTGCTTTCTGGCTCCAGGCTAGTTGTTCCTGGAGTGGTTTGTCTTGTCCTGGCTTATCCATATTAATACCGGCCATTTGTACGGGCCGCTCTGTAATGCTTGTTGCTTTAAGGCCAATTCCCTTAAATACATTAGTAAGGCCTTCAATAAGTCCTTTGATTGGCTCCTGTATCCATTCGTGTTTGTCTCCCAACTTCACAATACTACCAATCATACCTAAGTCCTCTTCATCATCATCATCATCATCCGCATTTAGTTTGCGCTCCAGTTCCCTGATTTCATCTTCTTTTTTCTCCAAGGCGTACTGATGCTGCAGCTTGATGATATCCATTTTGGCATCAATGTACTGCATCATTAATGTAGGGTTATTGGCCGCATTTGCAGGCCCACCGGCTTTAGCCGTAATAGCTGCTATTTGCGCTTCAGTATCAGCTACTTTGAACCCTAATGATGCGAAATAAGGATCGGAATTGTTTACCTTATTGTTTTTATTATATGCCTCATAGCAGCGCAAATCGAATATTTGTGTAGTGCCTCCCTGCTCCATCACAGTGAGGAAGTCTTCTAACTCTTTATACCTGTTTGCCGGATGATCGCTCTTAGAGCAGGTTAAAGGTTTGTTTCCCTCGAAAATAGCAAATACAGGACATCCGTGGATATCCTTATAAATTGCCAATACTCCGGCCTTATCCCTGCACAATACTGCTCCCATAATTAATTACGTGTAATGCGCTTACCATTAATATCCAACCATGAATAATATACGCCTAGTACTACAGCCTGATTAACTGAATTGTTAAGACCACCATTAGCGATCTGAAGTATACACTTATCCCAACTTACATACATGTTGTAAAATGTCTGCAATTGCCTTGTAAATGGGTCTGGCCCTACTATTGAAGATGCAGAACTACCGGCATTTTGTATTCGGTGCAGTGCTGTTAATGGTAAGTACTTTTGGTTTTGTTGTGTACTTGTGAACCTTCCATTACCTTGGGCTGATTTAGATGGTACCCAAATTTTTTTACCATCCTTAAATTGTGGCTCCCCTGTTTCAGGATTGAGCAGGAAATGACCGGTATCATCAGCGTCATTAGTCTCCAGGATAACACTGCAATAGCTTGCCTGTACACCATCTATTACAAGATAGTTACTTGGCTGGCTACGCCTAAGATCGGTCTGAAAATATGTTTCCATTGCCACTACACGTGCATACCTGATATCAGACTGATCCTCGAACTTAATTTGAGTTTGGTTGTTTTCTGATGCCAGTATTTTTACTTCTACAGCCCTAAAGTGGGCTTTACCTGTGATCAGATTATTATCTACTCCATTATGCATATAAGAGTGATTTATTTTTGTGATGTAAATATACAGAAAATGGGATTACTTGTGAATCCCATTTTCTAAAGTGAAAGCAAATCAAAATTTAATTCTTCGACTGGTTATCCATGATACTTGAACAGTTTTGGGCTAAGAACCCTTCCAGTTTCAATACCAGGAATATTTGTACCACACTACCGGTAATACCCATCGTAGCCAATGAATAAGGATAAGAAATAGTATACTCATTATCATTACCACCATTTATGACCCACATGGGTTCAACAACTATAATACCATCTTCATTATACCTACCCGGATTGAAGTACTCCCAGGCCGGGCCGATTCCACCTGATGGATCACCCTGCATTTGTGGGATATACAAATGTTGTAGCATATCCCAGGCCGGAGTAAGCACATCATTATTTACCGTAACTGTCATTGTCGCACCAGTCCAGATACCCATCATCATGATCGGATTGATACCCCCGGCAAGGAAGGTAGATGTAGGGCAAGTGAAGAGCAGGAACTGATATCCGGTAGAGCCACCTGGAGATGTCTTCATGTAAATGTAGAATCCTATCCGGTTACAGAAAAATACGTCCTGAATCTTTAGGCGTGTTTCTGTTGGCTGTGTACCTTGTACGGTAGGGCCATTATTAGCCGCCACATTCGTCAATAATGCGAATGGGTAGTTAGTCAGGTTAGGCTGTAGTAGAATCTCCAGACGAAGGAAGGAACGTGTTACCTTAACCTTCTTGAAGTTACCTTCATCCTTATTAACTACATACCTGGATAATGGACGGCCACTTGCGTCCTTTAGCCTGTCTTTGTACCCGGATGCCGGGTCACGTTGCTCGATTACGTTGATAACGGTTCTGTATGAGTTGCGGTAAAATTCTTGCCCTAAAGCCATTTTATTAAATTTAAAAATTAATGATGTTGTTTACTTAGTTACCTGTCATTATTAATTGCCCATATAATCTGCATAAGTCGCTCCATTGATATCATCCCCAATGGTTGTTTCATTCCCTAGACCGCCGATTGTTTGCTCATTAGATAATCCATTGAGGTACATTATCTCCTCCCTGGAGCTTCCACCATGACCACTACCAAACAGGCCGGCCACCATTTCATCTACTCCATGAAGTACACCAAATTCGTGACCAAGGCCAATGGCTCCTGCTCCTGCCACGCCCCAGGCTATTCCCCTGATGAGTGGGCTTTTATTAGATGTGAACATGATACCTCCGGCAAGCTCCAACCCTGCTACTACCTTAGGTGGTAATATGGTTAGGTGCTTTTGAACGGTGGTAGCTATCATTGTTCCACCGATCAAACCAAGACCGGTATACAATGTTTCTGCCAGATTAATCTTTGGCATATGAAGTCCACTTACACGGTGAGACTTCCGTTTTGCGGGTTTATGGCCCTTTCCGTGATGCTTTGTTAAAGCTTTGGACATAATGGATAAATTTAAAATTAAAAATATAAAATCTTAAATCAGCTTTTTAAGGCTGCGAATGTGCAATTTTGTTTTTGCTATATTATCCTTAATAGTTCGGATATCTCTCATTATAGCTGCTTTTTCTCCTCTAGTAGACACTTCTTTATATCTATCCTTATGATGTGCTAATGAAGATTCTAACATGGATAAATGCCCCTGTTCCCTTCTGAATCTGTCATTATTCATTCCTGATATTTTACTACAGGTTTTCTGGTGCTTAGTTGCACCTATGATTAATTGGCTTTGGCCTTTCTTCCCTGGTTTGATCTTTACTTTTATCTTCCTGGGCGCCGCTACCTTATTAGCTGCTACTTTAGACTTAACCGGTGCTTTGGCCTTATGAGCCTTTTTCCTGGTGCCACTTACGGCCGCAGATGATTTCTTAGCAGGTGATTTCTTACTCTTCACCTTTTGGATGCAATCGGCCCAACTTGTGCGGGGGTGTAGTGCCTGGTAGGCTTTAGCCCTTACGAATATATTTTCTGCCATTATCTACGCCCTTTTTTTTTGGATAAAACTTTTACTAATACCACTGTACCTACTACAGCTACAGTACCGCCAATAACCGCTACTTTATGTTCACCGATCCAATCGGTTGCCTGGTTGACATAATCCATAATACCACCACCATTACCACCTGATTTGTGTTTGGTTACAGTTTTGGTCTTGGTCCTGGTCACTGTCTTACCTCCATCATCATCAGGCTCATCGGTATCTGCATCATCAGTGGTAGTAGGGTCTTTAACTTCAGTATGCAATGTTTGCTTACCTGTAGCAGGATCAAGCTCCGCTTTAGTGGTTACACCGGCTCCATGGTCTACTGATCCATCAGGTTGAACATCTGCATTACCATCGCCCTTCTCTGCAGTGGCACCATTGTGCTTATTCACTACATCAGAATCAGCTTTATCTATTGCATCTTTATCTGGAGTACCTACTCCTAATCCCTTTAAGAGGCTCTTAAATGCTAAGATAATAGGCCCTGCGGCTGCAAGTAGTGCCGGTATTGCGGCCGGTGCTGCTCCTAAATAATCCATATCGCCAACTGAATAATCATCAGTACCTGATATCTTATTATTAGAGTGGTGTTTGTTCCAGACTTTAAGACCCTGGTTGAGGGCCGTTGACAACTTATTTGGATTTCCGCCTAAAGATTTCCACTTGTCCATTACCACATTACGGGCTTTCTGATCATGAATAATACGCTTCATGATATTACTAGCCATATGAAATGCATTCATCTTTAATAATGCCAGGTAGGCATTTCTAGGAGTAGATAAACCAAACTTCTTAAATAATTTACCGGGCCTGATCTTTAAATGTAGGCCGTGGTGTTTCCGTTTCTTGTGCTTACCTACAGTATCATCAAATCCATAAATCTGGTCTACCCATCCTACACCAAAATTTGATGCTGTATAGGTTGAACTGTTCTGATCACGCTGAACTGCATAACCTCCAGATATCACAATATCAGAATTCATTCCGGCCAATGTGGTATCATTGCCAAAACCATTCACCTCCCATACTGTTCCTATCTTGTCTCCCATAGGGGGTATTTTATCCTCGTGACTAATGTACTTAGGTAAACGTGTATTAAAATCATCTAATACAGGGTCTACCCAAATTTCCTTACCCTTATCTGTTACTACTGCGAATACATGGCCGCTTTTAGTGCCATTTTCATCAGCATGTATGTTATATAATGCAAAGCGATATTTTGCCCGGATAGGGTATCCCATTCTATGCAGCGCACACACTACACCAACAATGAATTGGCTGTAGTGCTTACAGTCTCCTTTGCCTTCATTCAAGATTGCACCAATTGACTTTACCGACTGATTGAGCGTGTCTTCGATATCGTAATCAATGTGTTCTTTGCAAAATGCAAATAAGTACCTGCATGTATTTTCAACATTTCCCTTCCAAAATAAATGAGCGATCCTGTTACAATCCTTTTCGTTTTTCCTATGCTTAGAAATGATATCATACATCAGATCACGGATTGATTGCCGTTTTCTTAGTTGCTTCCTGTCGCCCAAATACGGGGACACAAGCCGTGAAACATTCTCAACAGGAATAACATTGTCATACATTATACGCTTATTATTTCTTGAACCGGGAAAATATTACCATCAGTATTTACATTACCGTCAAAGTTGATCTTCAATCCGGATGAGCGGCCCTGAAAGAGATTACTAAGCGCAATAAATTCATTCTTCTGGTTAACCTTGACCACTAAATCAAAATCGGTAGTATGGAGTGGTTGAATAACCGTACCACCGTAATGAGCAATCATTCCTAACCTGATCTTCCGGCCTTGTGCGTCTATTACATTTAAGTCTCCTACTATTGCCTTGATTGTCATGGCGTTATTATTAGGATTCTCAATAGGGAATTTAAACTGAACCTGATCACGTACAAACCGTATTGAATTCAATTTACCTATCCTTAATCTTTGGATATATTTTTTAGTAGCTAATGGTATAGAGACATTCGTTTTGAACATCTTTATGATTACCACTGTAGCTACTATCCCAATGACTAAGGGTATTAATCCATCTTGTGCTTTAGCCGTATCAGCCATAACTAGCTAGGTACTACGAATTTAAAGTAACTTAAAGAGCCTGAAATAACATAGTTAGTTCCATCCCATATAGTAGTAGGTGGGTTAACTGTTATTGGGTTAGATGCAGACGCTGTAAGGCTCTGCGGTGTGGCTCCAGAGCCTGCGGGGTATAATGCCTGACCCTGGGCTGTGGCTACTGCTGTAGCTGCGGCCGTGTTATAATTGGTAATTGCTGTCTGGAGCGTTGGGCTTCCGGCTCCTGCGAATGCCACCGATACCGGGGTTTTTACTGAATCTGCCATGATAAAAAATATTGGTTATGATTGTAAACAAAATAAGGCCGGTCTACAAGACCGGCCTTATTAAAATTACTTACTGAACTGAATAAACTACAGAGGCTGTAAATACATATAGACTATTAGAATCCTGGTAATTACTACCGGGAACTATAGTTATTTGATTTAACAGTACTCCGGGTACTGCCTTTGCAGCGACTACAGCCGCTGATACTGCTGTATCAAGGTTGGCAGATGCTGTACCTATGGCTGCATCTGATCCTTGACAAGTAATTAAATGAGGATTAAGCATAAATATGTCGGTTTAAAATGACCTGGTAAGTATGCTTTAATAGTCAATGGCATATCAAATGTAATCAAACATTTGATATAACCAAAAAAAAGCAGGGAAATAATTAAGAATAATCATAGCCCCTTGACTAATAACGGATTTTGCCATGACTAATAAAGTCAGAGCGAAGGTAATTAATATTCTCTAAGTACTGTTTAAACTACTCCAATCGTAATAGGCAGCGTGTTTACCATTCTTCATGAGTATAGGTGCTAGTTTACCTAATACCATTGCCTGTACTATACCTGTGATATCTATACCCTTAGCTACCCTGGTGAACTCCAGTGAACCAAATGTAAGTAATTGGTTTGGATTAAGTAAGTCTGATCCTGGTCTATACTTCAACATTTCAGGACTTGCTACAGCAAAATCATAATCTTTATCTAGTGCCGGCTCCATTGTCCAGGGATTGACCAGGTTCTTTACACCCCTACCTGCACTACCATTTAGTTTATCTTCTGCCTCTTCTACCGGTGCCTCATCACTTTCATCATCCTGATTATCAAAATTCAATTCTTTGCATTTATAAAATGCTCCAAACCTGCTATAAAATCGCATTCTTTTACTATTATTCAAAATATCCTTTATCAGGTCAAGATCAAAACTACCATCTTCTTTTTTGTAGGTATCACTTTTAAAGTGGTACTTAATGCACTCCATTACCCCCTGTAAGTAATCTTCTACGTTAGATTCAGGCCCTATGTAGTGCTTTTTCCGTACTTCTTTAGCTGTAATAATAGCTTCATCCGATTGCTCCATGAACCTAATATCATATAAATCCTCCCATTCCCCAGTTTTTTCATTTTTCTTTTTCCCCGGACGGGTGATCCACTTCCCTTTTTCGTCTCTTTTATAAGTGTACAATTGCTCCAGGTGTATAAAGGCGTGTCCCGGATTTTCTGTAATTCTTTCCCATATTCTTCTAATTGTGTCTCTGAATGCATTGATTGATGTTTCTTTTAAAAATAACATTGAATGTATGTGTATATGCAATCCGTTTCCGTTGTTTGACTTCTTAATTTCCGCTCCGTATTCTCCTCCATAAACCTTTGATTTCCATTCCTTTGAACGTCTTAATTCGTGAAACAATGATAGTAGTTCTTTTAAATAAAACTTCTTGCCTCCATACCCTTCTGCATCATGCGGAAGGGTAAGTACTAAATGGCAGGGTATATACTTCCTAATCAATAATTCCCCTGTAGGTACTGTAGCTGTCTGTAGGTATTCCCGGTAAATGGAGCGGATCAATTGAGATTTCCGCATTAACCAAACCTCATCCATCCGGTGCTTAGTGTACCACATGGAAACTAATTGGGGCTTTACAACCTTATCCTTATTTTCAAACAGAGCATAAACGGCCTTATTAGTTCTCCTAAGTGTGTACTGGAGCCTGATTAACTCTTCGTGCTGCTCATCCCAATGAGCTATAAGATCATCCGTGACATCATAGCCCATCTGTTCCAGTAACTTACATTTATAGTCCTGGTAATCTACATAGGTTCGCGGCAACTTAGTTCCCATATCTTCCACCTGGTCACGGATAGCATCAGCAAGTCGTAATACTTCACGCCTTTTGTATGCTACCCGGCTTTGTTGCCGGAAGTTACTGGATACTCGTTGTTGTAATGTAGGTTCTGCCAATGGGTTTTTGTGGGTAGATGGAGCCGGCTTACACCGGCACCATCCGGTGTTACTTAATAGTTGCCTCCAGTAGAGTGATTGCCGTTAATGCAATTGTTTGTTCTAACTGATCATGCAATAATTCAGGGATCAATAATTTCAAATCTTCGCAGACTTCCCTTTTTGCGTCTGGAGTAAGAGCCTTGTCTAGGCTACTGTTTTTCAACTTCATGAAGTTGATCAGATTTTTGAGCATAATTGTATTTTTTACTCGTTATAAATGCACCGTCTCCGGTGTTGTCTCCTATGCGAACTGTGACGAAATTGCACAGTTGTTTCTTATATTATCGAGTGAGGGTCAGCGCTCGATTTTCCATCGATATATTATTACCTAAATAATCTATTCATTACCTCCTCACCTATGTATTGTGTATAGGCTGGTGGTATTGATTCCGCTATTTCCCTATCCGTCATATAATTATTTATACCCATAGCATAAGACCATGTTTGCCTGATGGTAGGTAAACACCAATCAGGCCGAACGATACGCCTACCTGGATCACCATAATTACCGTGTCCTGTTGGTTTTAATGATGCATTGCCATAAATAATTACCGCCTCTCCTCTAGCCACAGAAATAGGCGTAAATGGTGGTGGTGTTTTAGTCCATTCAAATCCGCCTCTAAATTCAAATACTCTCTTCCTGATCACACGTAATCCGAACATCTCACCCCGTAACAATAAATGTCGCTCCAGTGGCGCTTGCATTACATTTTCCATTACCCAAGGTTTACCACTTGCATTTAATGCAGTTCTTGTAATGTTAACCAAATCAGGATAGGTTTTACCTTTCATTTTATGCGCATGTGTGGAACACGAATATAATTGGCATGGTGGAGATGCATGAATGAAATTATAGTTACTACCTAAGTCTTTAAGGTACTCGATCGCATCACCTAACCGGAAGTCAGCGAAATAGTTTTTCCTGGTCACGATATCTACTCCGGTTACATTAAATCCTGCTGCGTAATATCCATAACCTGCACCACCTGCACAGCAAAACAAATCTAAAACACTAGGCTTGAATGCACAGTGATGGTACTTAGATTCATAATGTTTGGTATCACGAAGCTTGCAAGTGATACGCCTGTTATTGACTTCTCCAGTAAACTTTTTCCGGTGGTAATACGTCATATTAGGACATTCTTTTTATTTGTTTTATTGGGGGTTTTTACGGTTACTATTGGCATCTCCTGAAACGCTAATCAACATACAAAAAACGGAAGTGCAACCTTTTGGCCCACTGCCAATTATTTTCTCTCCAGAACTGGAGCCACTTGCCATTACTACTCACTCCGATCAGCTCCAGGTACATCTCTCCTGTTTGCTCGTTGTAATCCTTTATACGGCCTTCACAATACTTTACTATTGGCCGAGATCTTAAAATACGAAGAGAGCGATCTGAAATGCTGATATCCTCAAACATTTCATCCGCGCTCCAGTATAATATTTTCCCCTTAATGTCTAGTGATGTATCCAACACACACATAGTTTTTTTTTTTTTCTACCTTATAGGGTAGAATCAGGTTAATAAATCGTAAATCGTATGTTAAACATTATAAACGGCTGCTCATCCTGTCTATGTCTCAAATGTAGTAATTAACTTTTAATAAACAAAAAAATAGTGCCAACCCTGAGAGAGTTGGCACTATAAAGCTTTGAGCAGCCTTTGTTGTGTTGGATGAATCAAAATTACACATAGCTTTGATATTTCCAAAATATTTTTCAAACATTATTCAGTTATAATTACGTTTCCTAAAATGGCATAGCCTAATGGAGTATTGTCAACCTTATTGACTATTACGTTGTATACTCCAAAATGTTTGACTTCAATAGTCATGCCGGTTATTACTTCATCAGTCACAAACCTGGTAAACTCATTGTCTGTACCAAATACCGCCTTACTGTATTTTCGTTTCACCTGATCTATACACTGTGTATCATTGGGAACTGTTATCATGCATATAAGCAGGAGCAGAGCGAATATTATTAGGGATCTGGAAAAGTATTTCATGCTACATGTTTTTTAGGTACTGGAATAATATCTATCGAGCGAATTTCTTTTAAGTTTAAATAGTGCCGGTTTCCGCAGATTTTAAACAGGATATTTAATCTCCGGCCTACCTGTTTTGTTTCTATTTGGCAAATAACCCAAATAGGTTTTTCGCCTGGTCCCTCTTTTAAATCGATTCCTACATCTATCCAATAATATTCATCTTTTGGCAGATTCCAAATTGTATCCTGATCTATCTTGCTCCAGAGATAACCGGTATTAAACATGGTGGATGTTCTATGTAGTAACCTGGTTAGAATAAATTTAGTTGTTGTTTTTTATCAATCAATTGCATTAGCTGTGTTTCGCTGTGAGCGTGAATACTTTCATAAAATTTAGTAGCTACAAATGAGAAGTTATAACATAAATCCTGATTGTATATCATATTCATATTTAGCCGCCTGGTGACGTTCCATCCCTGATAACTGCCTACAGCTAGTGTATCATTTACTTGTGTGAATGCTATCATCTTTCGGATCTTGTAAAATGTCAGCAGGATAATGATATTCAAACTTTGGTGGAAATCTTTTTTGCCACCAAGCCCGCAGCCTAGCCTTTAGGGGTATTTTTTTTTGTTTAAACTTGCCTCTAAGTTTTAAAAGGTAGTTATGGTCCTTGCACAGATCCGAGTATATAGCCATAAGTTCCACTATATTAATATCCTTATCGCTACATTTAGCAATAAAAAAAGCCTCAACACCCTCACCTGCGTATATACCGGCTCCATAGCCTATTATTACTTTGCAGCTCCATTTCTGATTCATCAATGATTGGAATGTATTACCCGGATTATTATTCCCTGTCTCTACCATGCTCTTCTATGATTTTATTGATGATCAATGAATAAGCCTTTGCGAAATCATCAGGATCGCACAAAGGTTGCGTCTGCATCATTTCCATGAATTGCTGATAACTTGTTTGAGTATAAGTTATCATTACCGAATCCTGTTTACTCCTGGTAGTAGTCATTACTGCTAATGATTCGGTAGCTGATAGTATCTTAGTAATCATTACTGTCTTGATCCCATTTTGCTCCGGTAGGTCAAGCTTGAGATATTGCGGAAATGTCATTTCCGTATACTCTTCTCCGTTGTGGATGCGTGTTTCTTTTTGCATAAAATATTAAAGTTAAAAGTAAAAAGTTGAAAGTAAAAACTAACTGTGATCATCCGGCATCGGTAGTAGTAGTGGCATAATCTGATATTATTTTAGTGAAAAAAAGTCTTGTATTTAAAATAGCCTGGTGCATGTCGGATTCATTTTCTATTCCCTCAATTAGCACCAACCAACTACAAAAATGTCCGTCCTGGTCTTCGGGGTCTGATGATGGATAGAAAGGTTTGTTTAGCCATCCATTCCATAATTTCCAGTATTCATTATTATGCGGTGAATCTGTATCAACATTTTCGATATCATAACACAGCCTCATTTCATTACTTCCATTGAAAATAACTTTCTTCCTGAATGTTACTCCCTCGTGCTTTATATAGCATGGCATTGATATCAATTCCTGTATCAGGTCTTTACCTATATTGGCTGTACGTTCCATATGCACATCACCGGTACCGGTGGAATTTGTTTAAAATAGTTAAGAAAAACACAATCACAATAATATTGCTTACCAGGTTCTATTTTTTCGGTAGTGGCTGTTGTCTCCAGAGGAAGAATAGTA
>CAIWHI010000729.1 GCA_903912435.1 uncultured Bacteroidota bacterium
CTGATCCCTATTTCTTCTAAAGTTTCCAGGCAATCGCTCACAAAGGATGGGCATACCACGGCAAGGTTTTTAATGCCTTCTTTCGGCAATTCATCCATGCGTTTGGTGGTTGATGGCTTTAGCCATTCAGCCCGGCCCAATTTCGATTGGAATGCAATACTGTATCCACCAGGCTTTATTCCCAGACGCTCCACTACCAACTTTGAAGTAACAAAACACTGATGCCTATAACAATATTGATGTGCAGGAGAATCTACCTCACAGCAGTTAGCCATCTTGAGGCAATGATTGCCTGTAACATCACTTTTATGAATATGCCTTTCAGGAATGCTGTGGTAACTAAAAAGGAGGTGTGCATTATTGGCCAAGCTTGGGCGAATACTTTCAGCCAGGGCATCAATGAAACCAGGATCATTATAGAAAGGGTCAACAAACCTAATCTTGAAGGGATACTTACCTACACTATGTACATCTTTAGCGTGAACCACGGCAGTTTCGTAGCTTGACATGGCATAGTGAGGATATAAGGGCAATAAGACTACCTCTTCCAAATCGGGATAGGCAGCGTGCAATTTGTCATAGGTACTTTTCATGGTTGGCTTACCATAGCGCATTGTAACCTCTACAGGTTCCTTCACCAATTTCTGCAATGCCTGTTGCTGCTTAAAGGTAATAGCCACAAGAGGACTACCTTCTGCTGTCCAAATCGAGGCATATGCTTCAGCAGACTTAGGTGACCTGAAAGGAGTGATAATGCCCTTTACCAAAATGGAACGCCATAACCATGGTGAGTCTATTACACGCTCATCCATCAGGAATTCCTTAAGGTAATTACTAACATCCTTCACTTTTACAGAATCGGGAGAACCCAGATTCATTAATATTATCGCCTTCTTTACTTTTTCTGCCATGACCAAAACAATATTTTTCCTTTCTTGCACTAAAACTTTACCGTATATAAACAAAAACTTCTTTAAAAAGTTCCCTATCTGCAAAGAAACATAACAATCGTTAAAGGGGTAAAATTAATTAGCAAAAATAAAAAATCACCTGATAGGCATCATCTATAAACCCGTGATTTCACCTTGTCAAATCCAGCTATAAAATACAAATGCCGCCTAATGAATTCAGGCGGCATTTGTATTTTAAAACTTATCTGATCAATTAGCGTTCAATAACAAAATGTATGATTTTGTCACCAGAAGCAGTATGTAAATTGAGAATGTACATGCCATTTACTAAGGTTGAAGCCAGAGTCAACTGTTGATTGATCCTGCCATTTTTAGCTGATAAGTTATCCTTATACACAACCTGACCAATCATATCAGTAACCTCAACATTAATATCCTGATCGGTAACTGACCCGGTGAAACCAACCAGATTAAACTGACCGGCATTCGGATTAGGACGGATGGCTATAACAGCACCTGATGTTACAGTTCTTATATCATCTGTACCCATGTGTATTACTACCCTACCCGAAATGGTATAATCACTGCAGCCACTTGCACTACTTACTGCACATGATACAACATCATTGTCCAACAATGAAGTTGTTGTAAATGTAGCCGTATTGGCACCAGTAACCGGTAAGCCATTTACCGACCATTGATACACAGGAAGAGTTCCACCATTTGCTACAGAGGCAGAAAATGTCACCTCTTGTCCGGCACTTACCATAGTACCGGGGTTAGCGGCAATATTCACCTTGTCGGGTAATTCATTGACAATGACATTAGTTAATACTAATGATTCAACAGTGCCATTAGAAACTGTGTAAGTCACCATAGCCCTGCCAGCAGCCAAACCAGTAACTAATCCAGTTTCAGGATTTACTATGGCAATATTATTACCAGAAGTACCCATTGAGAATACACCACCCGGATAAGCTGTGCTTAGCGTATTAGAAGACCCAACACAAACGGATAGAGTGCCATTGTAAGAGATACCTTCAGGCAGAGGTGTAGGACCAACGGTAATTGATCTGGTAGCAAAGCCCACGCAACCCAAAGCACTTGTAACAGAGTAACTTATCACGTCAACTCCCAGCCCAACACCAGTTACCACACCGGTTGTGGACCCAACTACAGCTACAGTTGGGTCATTAGATGACCAGAAACCGCCAGAAGCTGATACCGTCAATGTAATTGGTGCACCACTTATTGCAACAGTAGCCGCACCAATAATACCTGGCACTGCAGGAAGTGCATTGACAGTTCCCATTACGGTTGAAAAACAACCGGAACCTAATGTATAAGTGATTCTTGGATAATAGCCGCCAGCAATACCTGTTACAACACCGGTAGATGAACCAACCATTAGAGCTGATGGACGGGCACTAGTCCATGTACCACCAGGTATTGGATTACTTACAGTGATAGACTGACCCACGCAAACAGGCGCGATACCAGTTATTGGAGCTTGTGGATTAACAGTGAGTGTAAACTGACTCATACAACCACTTGGTAATAAATAGGTAATAGTAGCCGGACCAGGGGTAAGGCCATTTACCAAACCGGTAGTAGAACCAAGGGCAATGGTAGCATCAGAAGTACTCCATGTACCACCTGCAGTACCATCAGTTAATGTTAATGACATACTTTGACATAATGTGGAGGTACCTGCAATTGGTGACAATGCATATACTGTAACCGCATAAGTAGAACGACAACCATTGCTTAAAGTATAGCTGATAGTTGGCGCAGTAGCTACCGAAGCAACACCTGTTACAATACCTGTAGTAGCTCCTACAGTAGCCATTGTTACATAATTACTTGTCCAGGTTCCACCTGGGATAGCATCAGAGAGCGCTATAGTTTGCCCCACACATACACTTGTAGGACCAGTAATTGGTGCAGATGCATTTACTGTGACGGTATATACAGATGTACAGCCGGTTCCTAAAGTATAAGTGACTACAGCCGTACCACCAGATACACCAGTTACAATACCATTGGTACCAATACTGGCAATACCAGGCGAACTACTACTCCAGGTTCCACCTGCAGTTACATTACTAAGTGTGATTGTTGCTCCCTGACATACGGTAGAAGGACCAGAGATGGCTGAGGATGAAACTACACTAACAGAAGTTGTAGCACGGCATCCTGTACCCATTGAGTAGGTAATTGTTACAACATTCACTGC
>CAIWHI010000730.1 GCA_903912435.1 uncultured Bacteroidota bacterium
CAGTTTTATATAAATAGAAAATGGGTCGAAGTTTTAAACATCGACCCATTTTCTATTTAAGCTTTTTGGGCTATTATTCAGCCTTTTTATTTAAATCAATTCTTTTAGTTTGTTGATTACTGTGTCAATTTCAGCTTTTGTATTATGCTTGCAGAATGAGAAGCGTATAGGAACCAGGCTTGCAGCCTGACCATTATAAATAGCTTTTATTACATGGCTTACTGAGTTTGCACCACTGGTACAGGCACTGCCACCACTTACGCATATACCGGCCATATCTAGGTTGAACAATAGCATATCAGATTTTTCATTCATTGGGAATGAGGCATTCAATACTGTGTAAAGGCTATTGCCACGTGTGTCGCCATTAAATTTCACTGCAGGGAAATTAGCTTCAAGCTGGTCGGCCATGTAGCTCTTGAGTTCGCTAATATATGCACTGTCAAGCAGGTAGCGATTGTTTGCCATTTCCAGAGCTTTGGCAAAACCAACAATGCCATAAAGGTTTTCGGTACCTGCCCTCATATTACGCTCCTGGGAGCCGCCATTAAGATAAGGTTTAATGGTTATATTTTCATTTACATACATTATACCTACCCCTTTTGGTCCGTGGAATTTGTGTCCAGCACCATTAATGAAGTGGATATGCAGATTCTTGAGGTCGAATGGGTAATGACCTACTGTTTGTACAGTATCGCTATGAAAGATAGCATCATACTTTTTACAAAGTTCGCTAACAGCTTTAATATCAAGCAGGTTACCTATTTCATTATTGGCATGCATTAGGGTCACCAAGGTCCTTTCGTGGCTAGAGGCTAATAATTCCTCCAAGTGATTAAGGTCGACATGACCTTTTTCAGTAAGATTAACATAACTCAGTCTGGCCTGCTTAGAATGTTCCAGATATTCTACAGTATGTAGGGTAGCATGGTGCTCAATGGTAGATGTAATGATATGCCCGCAACCAAGGTCGCGTATGGATGCATTAATTGCTGTATTAGTGCTTTCTGTTCCACCTGAAGTAAAGAATATCTCTCCCGGATTTGCATTAAGTGCTTTAGCTACGCTTTTCCTGGCTAGTTCAATAGCCATTTTAGTTTCGCGTCCATAAGAGTATACAGAAGATGGATTGCCAAATTTCTCAGTAAGAAAAGGCATCATTGCTTCCAGCACTTCAGGATCAAGCGTAGTTGTAGCAGCATTATCAAGATAAATACGAGTCATTACCAGATTTTTATATTGTTTGATGCAAAAATAACTTTATTCCTGAATTTTATTGCAACCAGGGTATGGTGGGAATATGTTAAAAAGAGTGGATGGTTTACTTATTGTCTAGTTCAGTGTATTCATCATTATCTTTGCTTCTTAATTTTTCTATTAGTTCATTCTCCTGGATAATTTTTTTCCTTTCTCTTATTTTCTGCAAATAATCTATAGCAATTACCAGTAGCATAAAGACTATGAGTGGCAACAATAAAGGTGTCCAGTTTCCACCACCATAATTGTTGAGCAAAATTATTTTCATGATTACTGATGGCTATCTGTTGATTCAATTATTTCAGCATCAGTTGTAGAGGTGAGCTTAGTAATTAATTTGTTTTCCCTTTCCAGCTTTTTGGTTTTGACATATTTAACAAGGTATTCTACCAACCAAACTGCACCTAGTAAAGCCAATAAGGGCAGCAATAATGGAAACCAATTGGAACTGCCACCGGCACCAGATAAGATGAGCTTATTCATAATTATAGATTGAGAAATAAAGCTAATCATTTTTATCAGGCATTGCTAGTATTTGCAATAATTACTCCTTATAACCAGACATAACAAAACCACGCTCCTGTATGAAGAGCGTGGTTGGAATTTTAGCTAAAAGATTAGTTATTTCTTTGGAGCAGGTGCAGAAGTGCTCTGCTTAGCAGAACTGCTGTTTTTCTCACTGGCAGCAGGTTTCTGGAAGAACATTACGCTAATAATGCACAAGCCACCTATGATGCCTATCATAGTCCAGGTGCCTTTTTCCATTACATCAGTAGATTGTTTTACACCCATCACCTGTGAACTCATAGCTCCGAAAGAACCCGTTAATCCACCACCTTTTGGGTTTTGGATAAGGATAAAAAACGCAAGTATCACACAAGCCAGCAGAATCAGTATTGTCAGAATTGGTATCATGATTGTTTCTCCTTTAAAATTTCTTCTATTTTGCGGGCAAAGTACGCATATTTTTTAGGATTTCGCAAACTTAATTTGCGATACATCTCAATTGCCTGGTCGTATTTTTTCTGTTTAATATATATATCAGCTAGTGATTCGCTTGCAAGTCCATCCTCTCGGGTTATAGAATTCACCGCCATTTCAAAAACATTCTCCGGTATTTCTTCGTTTTCTTCTTCCATGGCAGCAGCTAGTTTTTCCTTTTGCCACATGGTTTTCAACGATTTCTGATCTTTCTTTTCTTCTTTTTGCTTGTCTGATGTGTTCTTGAAATGCAGTAGCCATTCAGTGAAACTCATCATTACCATGAGCGACTTTTCCCTGTCCCTGGCATGAGTCAAGTCTTTTGGAATTTCTTTTGATATCTTAACCCCTTGCTGCAAAAAGTAATCTTCGGTATAGACAGGGTAGATTAAAGTACCCAGGCCATCATCCTCATTTGCAGGCTTTGGAGCTTGTGCATCCTCAGGGAAATGGCCGGAAGAAATTTCCGGAGTGGTGATTTTATTTGCAATTTCTTCTTTTACCACTAGTGCCTGTTCCGGTTCAGTTGCTATAAGTTCTTCAACCATCGGTTCAGGAGTACTTTCGGTTATTGGTTCCGGTATACTTTCAATTGTTGCTTCCGGTGCTATAGGTTGTATTATTACTGGTTCCTCATTAACTATTTTAGATTGGTCACCATGTAGTGCATTGTTAGCAACTGACACTTGCTCCAGTGAATATGCTTTGTAGGCTTTTGAAAGCAACACACAGAAGTTGACATGGAAAAAAACTTGTTTTCTTGACTTGAAGTCGAGTTAGATAGCTATTAGTGTCCAGAATTGCCTGATTTTATGCGCTGAAAATAAACTTATTTTTTAGCATTCTGGGGCATGGAGAGGGTTTACGTAAAAACTGCATGCCCCAGAAGCGAATGCCCCCTAGACTTTTGAGAGTAGCCACAG
>CAIWHI010000731.1 GCA_903912435.1 uncultured Bacteroidota bacterium
CGCGGCTGGTTTCGGCGGGCATGCCTACCAGCCATGGTAGCCAATATTTGGCCATTTCTTTTTCGCCCATCATCTCCCATGGGTGCACAAAGATGCTGCAACCCAATTGTTCGGCGGCTTGCCAAAATGGGTCGAATGATGGGTCGCTGAGGTTTTTGGTATTTATATTGGAGCCTATTTCAAGGCCGGGCATTTTTAATTCGGTGATACAGCGGTCCATTTCCTTTATGGCCGTATCAACATCTTGCATGGGAACAGTGCCAATACCTATGAAGCGGGTAGGGTGAAGGTCGACACACTGGGCAATATGGTCGTTGAAAAAACGGGCTGTTTCGAGGGCATGGGCTGGTTGGGCAAAGTAATTGAAGAGTACAGGAATGGTAGATAGCACCTGAACATCAACCGAGGTCATATCCATTTCCCTGGTGCGTACGTGTGGGTCCCAGCAATTGTGTTCTATTTCGCGGAACACCTTATCGCCCTTTATCATTTTAGCGCAACAGGGTTTGTGGTGTTCCAACCTTATAAATTCACCATAACCAAATTTCCGGAACCAATTAGGGATGTGTTCCGGCATTATGTGAGTATGGATGTCGATTTTCATATTTGTATTGGTTTTTTGAAAATGTTTATATGTGTTTAATTAAGTATTTATAACCCGGAGGCCTCACCCCGGCTCTCCAAGGGGAGAGGGTGTTGTATCCGACTTTTTCTGACAGTAATTTTTGATGACTTGGTGATTTTGTCAATGTCATTTTAAATGTACTTTTGTGCAATAAATTAGATACTCCAAAGGAGAGCGTGTTATACCCAAATGATTAGCACTTTTTATTAAAAATGAAATATTTTGTTTTAAGAACATCCTCCTAACCCACTTCGCTAACGCACAAATCCATCGCATAAAGGGAGAATTACTGCTTCAATATTTTTGTGCAATTATTCCTTTATTGGAATTTTTGCAGTTTTGACAGTTATGGAATGGTGGTTTGGTTGTCAAATATAAACCTAAAAACGAAAATAGCCGCCCCCTGATGGGAGCGGCTATGAAATTTATTAATTGCTTAAGAAAGATTAGTATAAAATGCCGATTAATTAAACTCGGTATCAGCAATGCCTTTATTGATTTCTACTGTTGATACTTCAGCAGTAAAAGACTGCCCACCTGCGGTTTCAACTACCTTATAAGGTACTTTGTAGCCATTTGTTCCAGGGACATCCCTATAATCGGAATAATCGGAGGTTTGCAATGCCTCACCTTCACCCTGTACTTTTCTGATGAGCATATTGGTAGTTGCATCATAGTATTCTACTGATTTTTTACCTTTTGCATTCACCACATCCATCACATAGGCTTTGTTGCCATTTACATCTTCCAAACCTTTAAGGGTACGTTTGATGCCAAATTTTTCAGGATGGAATTCGGCTGACATATCAGCTTGTTCCATAATTTCGTTCAGGTCATCACCAGAAAGGTCCTTTTTCTGGCCTTGTATTTCCATATAGCCTTTTGTTCCGTTAAATACTTGTTTTTGAACGGTCATTTTCTGACCATTAATTGATGCATCCACTGACATTTTGTACATGTTAGGTGCCTTTTTAAATTCAGAAACAGTCAAGGGCATTCCCTGCATTGAGCTTGATGAGGTGATTTTAAGGTCTTTCAGGCTTTTGAAAGCGGCTTCTCCACCTATGGCTGCAATGTGTTTCTTAATGATGTCATCAGCAGTTATACCGGCTGGAGCTGCAGCAATAGCACTAGCTGTGATTGGTTTGCCACTGTAGTCGTAATAATCAACCTTGCCATCAGCACTGAAGCGGGCTAGTTTTTCAGCTACTTCTTCCTTGCTACCAGCTACTACTATATTTGCATTTTTTGGGCGAATGTATTTTTTAGAAATTGCCATAACATCATCGGCAGTTACTGCACTCAGGTTTTTCAGGTAATTCTGGTAATAATCTTTAGGCATGTGGTAACGCTCGATGTTTATAGCAAACTGTGCTACACGATTTGGATCTTCCAATCCTATCGCAAAGTTACCAGAAAGGTAGTTGATTGCATTTTGCAGGGTAGTATCACTTACTTTTTCGGTCTGCATCATGTTCATCTCATCAAGAATTGCGCCTACAGCACTATCAGAAACAATGTTGCGGCATTTAACAGTAGCAGAGAATGATCCACCGAGTTCATCAGCATCAATTGAAGAGTAGGCACCATAAGTCCAGCCATGTTTTTCACGGAGGTCGAGAAATAGACGCCCTTGTGAGCCACCGCCTAATACTGTATTGGTAACGCGAGCCTTTATTACATCAGCAGAACCTGGTTGCAAATCAATAGGGTAGGTAACACTTACCACACTCTGTACAGCACCAGTCCTTGGGGCGAAATCAACCTTGGTTAGTTTAGTTCCATCATTACCTGATAATCCAGGGATAGAGTAAGTAGCAACAGGTACATCTCTTTTCTCCCATTTGCCAAAATATTTTTCAATCATTGGTTTTACTTCAGCAAGGGTCATATCACCTACAATTGCCATGTAAGCAACATTTGGTCTGAAGTAGGTTTTGTAGTAACTATTACATTTTTCAAGAGTGATTTTCTTGATGGTTTCTTCATTTGGTATTTCACCATTCGGGTGGTTTTTGCCAAAGTTTACGAATGCACTAACATTCTTTACCATGGCATCAGGCTGGTTTTTAGTGGTTTGCAGCTCTGATATCACTTTTGTTTTTTCTTTTTCCAGCTCGTCCTTACTGATTACGGCATTCATGGCAATATCAGCCATCAGGTCGAAAATCTTTTCAGAGTATTTTTTTAATCCGCCGCCAGACAAGCCCTGATCTGAAACATTGATGGATGCACCCATTTGGTCAATGGCTGCATTGAGCTGGTCTTTAGAACGGGTTGTAGTACCAGAAAGCAGTAATTCCGACATCATGTCGCGGTAACCTGCCATATCGCCCTGAAGTTCGGGACGGGTAGCAAATTCGATATTGCACTCAATGGTAGGCAGTTTGTGGTTTTCAACAACGAATACCTGCAAACCATTAGGTAAAGTAAAGCTTTCAGACTTTCCCAGTTTAATTTCAGGGGCAGGACCGGGCTTTGGTTTAATGCTCCTGTCGAGCGTTTGCGCCCAACCACTAGTGATGAGGGCAAGTGTAAATATGGATAATGTGATTTTTTTCATTTTAGAATATTTTTAAGCTGATTAGCTGAATAGTTTTGTCTTACTTTTTAGTAGCTGGTTTGCCAGTTGGTTTAGACTGTGGCTTGGCTGGAGCTTTAGCCTCTTTTTTATCGCCACCTTTCTCACCTTGCTCTGATTTTGGCAGGTAATACACTACCAGACGGTTTTCTTTAGTCAGGTATTTATTAGCTACACGTTTAATGTCGTCCTTAGTTACTTTTTTGTAGCGGTCAAGTTCGGTATTTATTAAATCAGCATTACCATCAAAAGTGTAGTAGGTAGCCAGGTTGGTAGCTACGCCAATGTCTTTTTGGTTCTGGGCAATGAAGTCAGTTTCAGCCTGGTTCTGTAGTTTATTGTATTCTTCAACAGTGATACCTACATTTTTTACCTTGTCGATTTCTGTCAACATTGATTTTTCAAGGTCTTCTGGTTTGATACCCATGTTAGCAATACCTAGCATCACTGCCAAACCCGGAGCTTCGTTACCAAGGTCGAAAGCAGCAGCCTGAACTGCTTTTTGCTGGTTGTCAACTATTTCTTTCTGGAACCTAGAGCTCTTACCCTGGCTTAATAACTGGGTAAGCAACTGAACTGCATAATAATCGTCGCTACCACGCTGTGGGGTATGGTAGGCAAGGATTACACCAGGTAACTGGATATTGTCATAGAATTTTACTCTTTTTTCAGCTTTCTGGGCTGGTTCTACCTCTTTAGGGCGTGGGATAGCCTTTGTACCTTTTGGTATTTCGCCAAAGTATTTGGTGATTAAGTCTTTAGTTTGTGCAACAGTGAAGTCGCCAGAAATTACCACAACGGCATTGTCAGGTACATAAAAGGTTTTGTAGAAATTCATAAACTCAGACAGGGAAGCCTGGTCGATGTATTGCTCCTTGCCTATAGGGCTCCAGCGGTATGGATAAACTGAATAGGCATTTTCGAAAATAACATTAATAATTTGTCCATAGGGAGTATTATCATAGCGTTGTTTTTTTTCTTCCTTTACTACTTTACGCTGTGTTTCTACGCCTATTGTGTCAATTTTGGCATGTGCCATACGCTCAGATTCCATCCATAGGGCAAGTTCCAATTGGTTAGAAGGTAAAACTTCGTAATAGAAAGTACGGTCTTGGGTGGTATTTGCGTTCAATTGTCCGCCGGCAGCCTGGATGAATTTCATGTATTCGCCCCTTTTGATGTGGTCACTGCCTTCGAAAAGGAGGTGCTCGAAGAAGTGTGCGAAACCGGTACGCTGCGGGTCTTCGTTTTTGGAGCCTACATGGTACATTACGGAAACCGCAACGATTGGGGTGGAATGGTCTTCCTGTAGAATTACATGCAAGCCATTAGGCATTGTGTATTCTGTGTAATTGATTTTAGCATTTGCCTGTTTTGCGCCAAACGTCAGTAAGGATGCGCCCAGCAACATGCCGAAAAAAGCATTTCGCTTCATGATTTTTTAAAATTTGGTGCAAAAGTAATGTTTAGGTGCTTATGTAGGTGGTATGGGGGGAATAAATCACCCATAAATTCACGTTAATAGGCTGGGGGTATACCTTGGGACTCAAATTGTGTTTCTCCCCCAATTCAATTAAACTTGAAATATTATTATTTGCTTCTATGCCTTAGAGGGGAATAATTAAACGGTGTAGCAGTGTTTAGTGACGGTTAACATTTAATATTCTCTTCCGAACCCTTTACTTTGCACTATGGAAGTAGATTTCCTCATATTGGGTCAGGGTTTGGCGGGAACCTTGCTGAGTCGGAATTTGATGCAGGCGGGTAATTCGGTTATGGTGATTGATAATAATTTGCCCAACTGTGCAAGTAAGACTTGTGGGGGGATTATTAATCCTATTACAGGTATGAGGCTGGTAAGGACATGGCTGATTGAGGAGTTATTGCCCTATGCATTGAAGACCTTTATTGAGATAGGCAAGGAATTGAAATTGCAACCTGTGAGGCAATGTTCAATTCTGGATTTCCATCCAAATGTGGCTGCAAAGGAAGTTTTTGAAAAGAAGGCTGTTACTGAAAGCCAATACCTATATAGTATAGAACACACTGTAGCATGGGAGCCGTATTTTAGGTTTAACTATGGGATAGGTGGGATAGCTGATTCCCTGCAGATTGATATTGCCTCTATAATAATGGAGTGGGGTAGGAGACGGGAGGCTGAGGGCAGGTTAATGAAGGAGTTATTTGACTGGGATGAATTAAGGCTAACTGATGAGGGTGTAGTATATAAAGGTATTAATGCAAGGAAGTTGATATGTTGTGAAGGGGCAATGGCTGATGAGAACCCTTATTTTAACCGTTTGCCATGGTCGAAGGATAAGGGGGAGGCACTTATAGCAGAGATACCTGATTTGCCTGATACCTATATATATAAGCAGGCAATAGGAATAGTGCCTTTGTGCAAAGGTCTATTCTGGATTGGTGCGACCCACGACTGGAAATATACGGATATGAAGCCTACAGAAGCTTTCAGGAAGAAGGTGGAAGCAGACCTGGGTTATTGGTTGAAGGTGCCTTATAAAATAGTTGACCACCTTGTAGGCAGAAGACCCGCAAATCTGGATAGAAGACCATTTGTGGGTTTGCATCCGGTGCACCAACAGGTAGGTATATTAAATGGAATGGGCGGTAAGGGTTGTTCTTTTGCACCCTATTTTGCCCATCAATTTTCGGCTTATTTGGTGGAGGGTAAAACCATTATGCCAGAAGTAGATGTGAATAGATTTTCGAAGGTTTTGTCCAGATGATTTTTGTGTGAATATTGTGTTCCAATATTAATTTTTCAGGAAAAGCACTTAAATTGCCCTTCTTTTCGGGTATTTAGTCCTTAAATACTCAGGAAATACATCTATTTTTGCAGCCTGCCAGAGAAAATTTTTATTTTTAAACGATTTTTGATTTAAATGAAAAGTTTTCACTACCTTTGCAGTCCTTAAAAAAATATGGCCAAGCAGTCACTCATTAAACAAGACGGAACAATAGTTGAAGCATTATCGAACGCTATGTTTCGCGTACGTTTGGAGAACGGACATGAGATTTTGGCAACAATATCGGGTAAAATGCGCATGCACTATATCCGTATTTTGCCAGGAGATAAGGTAGGTGTTGAAATGAGTCCTTATGACTTAAGTAGGGGAAGGATTATTTACAGGTACAAATAATATCCACATACGCACACCAGGCAGTTTCAACTGAGTAGAACCATTAATAAGCAAACAAATAAAAAAGTAAAAACATAGTCATGAAAGTTAGAGCATCCATTAAAAAGCGTAGCGTAGATTGTAAAATCGTACGTCGTAAAGGTAAGTTGTACATTATCAATAAGAAGAATCCTCGTTTTAAACAAAGGCAAGGATAAACCTACCTCGCTTTTTCCACCTATAAGAATATCCCGGTTTTGCGCAAAGCAAAAGAAATACGGAGCTTAAGTGCAAAAAGAGTAAAAGGTTATTTAAATAAGTGACAATAATTTTATAACAATAAAAATTCTCCGATTCCATACCTAACAGGATAGGAGGTTAATTAATTAATATGGCTCGTATAGCTGGTATTGATCTTCCGAAGAACAAACGTGGTGAGATAGCTCTTACCTATATTTATGGAATTGGCAATAGTACTGCCCGTTACATCCTAGACAAAGCAGTTGTTAGTTATGACAAGAAAGCTTTTGAATGGAATGACGAGGAGCAAACTGCAATTCGTAATATCATCAACGCTGAGTTTAAGGTAGAAGGCCAATTGCGCTCAGAAGTGCAAATGAACATCAAACGTCTTATGGATATCGCTTGTTACCGTGGTGTTCGTCATCGTAAGGGATTACCTTTACGTGGC
>CAIWHI010000732.1 GCA_903912435.1 uncultured Bacteroidota bacterium
AAGGATTCTGTTTTAAACCTGGATGCCTACCTTAGCGTGGTAGATACCGATGTGAGCCAAACAGAGACCTGGAGTTTAGCTACCCTTCCATCCCATGGTGCCGTTACAAGCGGGGGCTATGTAGCCACATCTAGTGGTGGCACGCTTACACCTATTGGTTTTACCTATACTCCGGTAAGTGGTTATTTGGGCAATGATACTTTTAGCATACAGGTAAATGATTGCAGGGCCACTTCTACAAGCAAATTTTCCATTTCATTGAACAATTGTGTCCTGGGTACCAATAATGCTATAAAAGGTATAGGTGGTGGGATTTCTGTTTATCCTAATCCTGCAAGTGAGGCAATTACCTGTACCATAAAATCATCAATTAGAGAGGCTACAGAGCTCATTGTTACAGATATGGCAGGGGCAAAGATTGCTAGCTATGGTATTTTTACCAATAATCCCCAACAAATTTACCCCAACCTTCCTCCAGGTATGTATTTGCTTACAGCTATTACAAGTAGCGGGAAGTTTACCAATAGATTGGTGGTGGAGAAATGAGTGGAATCAGGGTAGTTTATTTTCGTTGAAGTTTTCATACTTCGTCCGGGAGGGGCTAATCTCCTGATTGACGAAAATGTGTTTCGCAATTCGGGAGAATTGCAGCCACTACGACGAAGACAGAGTCTTCGCTGGGCATCTATTGTGGGGGCCAAGACATAGTCCTCGTGGAACGTTAAAATAATTATTGTGTCATTGCATTGATTTTTAAATTTATTTACTAAATTTGAATTGATATTTATTTATTTACACCTAAAAAATTTAATCATGAAATTAGTAACAGTTTTTATCGCTTTATTTTTAAGTTTGGGTTATTGCAGTTTTGGTCAATCAATGATTGTAAATAATTATTCTGCCTGTCCATACAGTGTTTTCCTATGGGCTGAATCACCTTCACCTTCGGGGATGGGTATCAACAGTTGTGATAGTATTCAAACACATTTTGTTGTTCCTTGTTGTGGAATAATGCCTGCGACATTTCCAACGCCATATGATATTGAAGGTGGACCTGGATGGGACTATCTCCCAGGTGGGGCTACTACAATTGGAGGTTATATGTGCTTTGGAACTTGGTCTTATGCTACCTGTGTTCCTGGTGATTGGATTTGGACAAAAGCAATGGTTGATTATACAGGCGCATGTACACCTGTTTGCCCTGCTGTAGGGACGATAGGAGTTTGCCTTGGAGCCGGATTGCCTCTTACAATTACATGCGGATCAACAGGGTCTGCAACATGGACTAATGTAGGGTCTAGTGTAATTATTGATATTCATTGATTGTTTTTATAATTTTTGTAAGTTTGAAAAAGAAATAAATGTACTGTTATGAAAAATATTAAAATTATATATACTATATTTTTAATTTTTATTTTCAATCTAAATATTGCTCGTTCCCAAATTATTACCACATTTGCCGGAAATGGTGTTTCAGGCTTTTCAGGTGATGGGGGGCTGCCACTGCCGCTCAAATAAGTCCATGGGATTTTACCTTTGATAGTTTTGGGAATATGTATCTTGCTGAAGTAGATAGTAACAGAATAAGGAAAATAGACCTAAATGGAATTATTACCACAATAGCGGGTACCGGGGTTGCTGGTTATGCAGGCGATGGTGGGGCAGCCAGCCTTGCCAAATTTAATAGACCTTTCAGGATTAGAATAGATGCAACCGGGAATATATATGTATCGGAACAAGGTAATAACGTAATCAGAAAAATTAATACATCAGGTATCATTACTACCATTGCGGGTATTGGCACATCAGGGTTTAGTGGAGATGGTGGGGCAGCAACAAATGCACAATTGTCATTCCCTGTATTAGGATGCATTGATAGGTATGGGAATTTATATGTATCAACAGATAACAGGCGTATACGCAAAATAAGTCCTTTGGGAATTATTAGCACAATTGCAGGAAGTGCGGTTTATGGTTATGGAGGTGATGGTGGCCCGGCCACTGATGCTTATTTAAGAAACCCCTATGGTATTGCTTTGGATGATACAGGGAATGTATATTTTACTGATAATATAAATTCTGTCATTAGGAAAATCGATACATTCGGGACAATAAATACTCTTTTTGGTATTGGCGGTTTTGGCTTTACCGCAGATGGGCTACCTGCATCTGGAGCATATTTTTATAGCCCTTTATCACTTATTCGGGATAGGAAGGGTAATTTTTATTTTAATGACATGCTAAACTATAAGGTGAGGATGATAGATACCGCAGGGATATTACATACATTGGCAGGCAATGGGGTAAGTGGCTATAGTGGGGATGGCGGGCCTGCAACAGCGGCTGAATTTATGCGCCAGGTAAACCTTGAATTTGACTGTGCAGGTAATTTGTATTGTGCAGATTTAGCTAATTACCGTATCAGGACGATTAGCTATGATAATATTCCAAGGTTTGTTACAGGGGCAGAGCAGCATTTTGATATTTGTAGGGATTCTGTTTTAAACCTGGATGCCTACCTTAGCGTGATAGATACCGATTTAAGCCAACCGGAGACCTGGAGTTTATCTACATTTCCATCTCATGGTACTGTTTCCGGGTCATATACAGCCACTTCAAGCGGGGGGACACTTACACCAACGGGTTTTACTTATACTCCCGTAAGTGGTTATTTGGGTACTGATACTTTTAGCATAAAGGTAAATGATTGCAGGGCCACCTCTACAAGCAAATTTTCTATTTCTTTAAATAATTGTGCTTTAATTACCAATAATGCTATAAAAGCCGCAGGAGGGGGGATTTTTGTTAATCCTAATCCAGCCAGTGAGTTTTTCAGCTGTACCATAAAATCATCATTTAGGGAGGCTACAGAGCTCATTGTTACAGATATGGCAGGGGCA
>CAIWHI010000733.1 GCA_903912435.1 uncultured Bacteroidota bacterium
ATAACCACCATTAGCATTAAGAGCATATTGCAGAAACCCGAACCTCCCGAAATTTATTTCACATCTTTAAAAACCAATCATAAAGCTTACAGCATTGGTTCTCTCTTAGAGGTGCCCTATGCCGATGCCAAAAATATGAGGATATTATTTTCAGCACTATCCTTCAGCAGTAAGTATATTCAATACCAATACTCCTTTACAAAAAAAGACCAGGAAAACTGGACCGACCTGAATGGGGAAGAAATAAACCTTGTGAATCTGGGCTATGGCACATATAATCTTAAAGTAAGGGCAAAAACCATCTCCAGCAATTATTGCGCTCCTATCGAGTGCTCTCTTATTGTCTTGAGGCCATGGTGGGCTATGTGGTGGTTTTTAATAGTATGCATACTTATTTCTGTTAGTATGTTAGGCTTATTAGTAAGGTACAGAATAAGAAATGCAATACATAAACGCGAAAAAGAGCATAACGATGAAATAAAATTCATGAAATCGGAGTACAAGACCATGAATGCCCTTATGAATCCACACTTTATATTCAACACCCTTAATAATGTGCAGGGACTGGTGAACAGGAATGATAAACTGGCCGCTAATGAGTATTTAAGGGTGTTTGCTGACCTCATAAGGCAAAACATCCACAACATTACCAAAGAGCTGATACCCCTGCAGAAAGAGATTGATCTGGTAAATAATTACCTCACCCTTGAAAAACTCCGATTTAAGGAACATCTAAACTATACCATAAACATAGATGATGAAGTGGATATCACTGAGATAAGTATCCCTCCACTGTTAATACAACCCTTGGTAGAAAATTCAATAAAGCATGGCATATTGCCCAGGGAATCGGAAGATGGAAAAATAGAGATCAACATCTATGAGAAGAACCACAATCTTTGTATTGAGGTAAAAGACAATGGCATAGGTTTCATAGCCTCTAATAAGAATAAGATAGCCGGACATGAATCATTTGGACTCGAAAACATCCGTTTGCGTATCAACCAGCTCAACATAATACAAGATATGAATATATCCTTTACAATTACCGAAACACCGGCTCAACAAAGCCAAAACAGGTGGACAATAGTTACAATCCTGATACCTGAATAGATAAATATTATATTGCAACCGTGGGATTTGAGACCAAAAAACAGGTGAATTTTGACCGTTAATAAACTTTTACGACCGTTAAAAAACTATTTTTGTTTAAATAAGCCGGTAAAAATAGCTTGCATCCAGATTCGTTATTAACCTGTTTATCCCATCAGCGCCCCTTAAAGACCTTGCTTATTTTCTAATGGAAAATATATCCCCCCAAACCAGGCTTCAGCCTGGTTTTTTTATTGAACTAATAGGTTTAGGAAAATTCAATATTAGTATCTGAATGCAAAGAATTCGAGCTTAATAATGTGTAAACATCTTTGAGGACAATACATCTGCCACAAATGTAAAGCTTATACAGTATTCATCTACTTTTGTAAACATCGGCTAGGATTAGCCCTATAAAGTGTAATTTTTTTTCAGGACGATACAATCCTGCAAATCCTAAAATCCTGTAAATCCCGATTCAGACACTACTCCTTCACCACCCTCCTCACCACTTTCTCCCCTGTTTGCCCATCTGTAAGCACTATCATATACACACCAATTTCTATGCCAGAAATATCTATTGCTTCCTGGTTAGTGGATATTTTTTGCGAAAGCACCTCACGGCCAGTGAAGTCATAAACAGCAAATGCTGCACCGGCAGCATTTGAGATATTGAGGAGATTTTGGGCTGGGTTGGGTGCCAGTACCACTGCGGCTGACAGGCTCAATTGTGACGCACCTAGTGATTCACCTGCACCTACAGTTACAAAGGTACTATCCCAGCTTATAGCACCGCCACACTTGTTGAGGGCAAGCTTGTAGGTGGTATTATGCCGTGGCAATACCTTTATCGATGCCTTATTACTGTCTATCTTTACCCCATCGGCATACCAATCCGTAGGCAGGTAGGTATCAAGGGTATCACCCAGCACCAGGCTATCGGTAGCAGTAGTACTTAGGGAGTGGGTATGTGGGCCTATACTGGCGGTGGCATCACTTCTGAAAACTGAAACGTCATCAACAAGGTACCAGGAATAACTAAATATTGGCCTGTGCCAATCACCCCAACCAGTTGTATCCCTGCCTATAGCAGGTTCATA
>CAIWHI010000734.1 GCA_903912435.1 uncultured Bacteroidota bacterium
CAGTAGATTTATGTTCAAAAACGCAATAGCTAGTTATCTGCCACCTATGATTATGAATTGTGATGATAAAACCAGCAGTGTCGCACCTTTCAGGGCAACCAAAACTATGGTAGCAAATCGTATAGACCTTACACTACATTTGCTTGAATCATTGTATGCAAGAGAGGAACTAAAGAGATTAATTCTTGCAAAATCATTTAAATTCAAATACATCCAGCAATCTCTGCCAGAATTATTAAGATGGTGTGAAAAAAATTTGGGTAATTATTAAAATATTGTACCTTTGGCAAAATAATCGCTATGTATATTCTACAGGAAAATATTGAGAACACTAATGACAGCAAGAAATCCTGGGTTGCCCCATCTTATGAACTCATTAGCAAAGACGTGGTAAAAGGTGGTGTTTCACCTGGTCCTGAAAGTACTAGCCCACTACTTCAATCTTCTTAATTTTCAAAATCATTTATAATAAAAAAAGACATTAGAATAAGTTCTAATGTCTTTTTTGTTCTAGTCTATTTACTTAATAAACTTCAACTATTCTTCCATAGAAAATACTAACTTCAATAAATGAAGCAGCCATTAAGATTAATATGCAAATATTCACTTATAGTGCTCCTCTTTTCTTATGGGCTCTTTTATATTTCTTACAAATATGGCCAGCCTTTATTAGCCAACCGTGATTTCTTCAGATATGAAAAAATGGTTGATACCCCATTCAATCTAGGCATTACCAAAGCACCTTTCGTTTTGAGGCAAATACCCACATCATTTGCCTTTTTAATAAAAAAAGCTGGTGTTTATTACCCAAATACGATTGCCTACCATCAATTTAATGAAGAAGTAACTATAAACAGCCAGGTAAATTTATTTTCACTAATTCTATCCAACTACCTCGCCTTTGTACTTTCTATAGCCTTGATACTTTATCATGTTTTGAGTAGCAACAAGCCTGATGATGAACCTATTGCCTATGTCATATTGGCCTATTTTTTAGGCTATTTCATGACCCCAACCAATATTATTGCACCTCTTACCCAGGGATGGGGATGGCTGGCCTGCACAATAATTACTATTGGCCTTATTAACCGCACTTACATGGCTACAATAGCAGGAATAATTATTGCCCTATTTTCCAGAGAAACGCTTTTTATCTTTTTTATGGTTTTTAGCCTAAGCTACTGGTTGACTAATAAGGAAATCAGAAAAGATTTCTTTTTACCCAAAATAGTTATAGTGATACTTTTAGCAGTAATGGTGCTTTTTACCCTACGACTATTATTTACCTATGGGAATGAGCATCAGCTATCTGCAATATATCTACTGAACCAAACATTTTCGAACATTAAACCTGGTGATTATTTATTCCAGACATTTTTGTGCCAGGGGGTATTGATCTATGCTTTGGTTAAACTTTTCAAGAAATCTAAAGAACTAATCCTTCCTTATACAGTTTCAATCATTGCTATTCTTTTAATCAGTGGATCGGGTGCAGGGAGGATAATAGGTGAAAGTTTTCCGTTCGTTATCATTATGCTTTATTCAAATAGAAAAATTTCAGCAATAAGCAAACCTTCAATTAGTTAAAAATAGCCATATTGGTTCATTACTTCACCATGAGTTTGCCTAATTTTATCTATTTGCACTGGTGTGAGCTCCTTATCCCAATTGCCCATAGTACCTGACCTGAAAAACTGTACATCCTTTCTTAGTTTTTCAACAAAACCAAATTGCGTTTCCTGCCGTTTCAATTGTTCAAAACTGCTGGCCTTTATGGCTCTTGAAATTTCTTCTGGTGTAAAGTTGAACTTTGCCTGACTTACAGCCCTGCTAAATGTTTCAAAAGGATTAGACAACATATCCTCATACCTGATAACGTACACAGGAAAAGCCAATGCATGAGTCCAAGTGGTTACATTGGTACTCCAATCACACATATTAATCCTGAATTGCTTATTCTTATTCAAATTATTGTTCTGGGTAGCAAGTGTGGCATTTTTATCACAGATAATGTGCACACACTCTTCTATACTTAGCCGCATGTGGCTGGCAAGAGATCCTACTACATCAAGTGGGTTACGAATAAAATAGAAAGCACAATGGGTTGCCTCCACAGGAAATATACTATTTCCTTCTTTATCAGTTAAATAGGCATCATGCGTTTTAATAATTCTTAGTGAATCGGAAGAATCAGCTAAGTTACTGTAAATATCTCTTACCATTAATTTAGCCTCGTCATCATATAGATCCATGGAATCTATATCAGACATAAAATCAAAAGTTTCACGGGCACTTATTATACCATCAGTGTCTAGTTTATTAATAGCAACTACACCATCATTCATTAATGCTGATAAAAAAGCCCTGAACCATGTATTGCCCGACTTTGGGTAGGAGGCAAGCCATAAAATTTTATGTGGATACAGCTTTTTTACCATTATAGATACTTTTCAATTTCCTGGGTAAGAATTTGAACATTGCTGCCCCTTGCAGGCCTTAATACTTCATAGACCTTAACCTGGCTCGCAACCATGCTCAATAAGCCAAATTGCCTGGCCCTCAATTGGGTATTGCCTATCAACTGAAATTTATACACCTGTTTTTCCAGTTGTTTAAAGACGGCAAGAGAACCCAGCTCATTAATAGTTACTTCACTTATTGTATTTTGAGGAGAAAGAATGAATATCTTATCAAGTGGTATCGTTTCTTTATTAAAAGTCTGGTAAAAGAACTGGCCAAATTTTGGAAGTTGAGGCCTTACCTTGTAGTCTTTATTGAACTCAGTGTTATTTAATTTCTCCAGGGTGTCTTCCCAAAGCTTTATCATAGGGTAAGATGCAGTACCTGTTACCTTATTGTCCTTGTCAATTTTCAATACACAAACATCATCAGAAAATACTTTATAGCCCAGGTTTGATAAACTAGCCAATAAGGTAGACTTGCCTACACCCGAATTACCTGCGAACAAAATAAGTTGACCATCTTTAATAATAGCCGATGCATGCATAGGTATTTCGCCCCTCTGAAAGAGAATGGCGGCCATAATGGTACCTAAAAGAAACAACCGTACACTTAGTAATTCAGATTCTTCACCCTGCTCAAATACTACTGTCTTGCCATGGCTGGCATAATACCTACAAACACCTTTTACGTTGAGTATATACTCATCCTTGTTCAACTGGGAAAATGGCTTTTTAATCAATTCATCACCTGTAAGATTTTGGGGCACTTCACCGGCTGAAATTGTGACATCCGCCTCCTCAAAATCGGCAGGCAATAATTCAGGAAACTCAATTTCAGAAAGTATATGCAGGCCAAAGCCCCAATATTTATGCATCAGTAGTGATTAATGTTTACAAAGATAGTTTTTTAAGGAATCTGGTTGATGTGGGGGAGGATTAAAAGTAGAGGCTAGTAATTGGCAATATAATTCATTCCCTCCCTAACACTACAAAATATCAACTATTTTTGCCAACGTTCCTTACCTTGTGAAAGTATTTATGTTGAAGGATATTTATAATAAAAAACATAAGGTTCGTGAATTTGTTGCTGATAGTGCAAGGGGGTTTTTATTAATATGGAATTCAGGCAAGCAACTTACCCTAATCAATTTTAGCTTATTTTTTCTTCAGGCGGTAATACCCCTACTATCATTACTCGCCCTCAAGCATCTTATAGACCTGGTAATATACAATGGCAATAAATGGGAACAAACCGGGCTTATACTGGGCATATTTGCCGCACTACAATTGTTGAATGTGTTGGTAAGCCAGTTTTCGGCCTACCAACTTAGTGTGCAACAACAGGTTATTACCGACAATATAGCCGAAAAAGTACTCAACAAAGCTATAGAACTAGACCTGCAATACTACGAAAACCCATCTTTTTATGATGAACTACATATGGTGCAGCAGCAATCGCTTAATAAACCAGCCCAAATTATTGCTGCCTACCAGGGTATCATCCAGAGTTTTATTACCATCATCCTGTTTTCCGGATTTATGTTTTTGGCGCATTGGTCTATTTTGGTGCTTATTATTGTTTTAGGTATCCCCCTGGCTATAAGTAAGTTACTACATGGCTACCAGCAGTTTCAACTGGATAAAAACTGCATGCCTGCACAGCGCAAATCTATTGACCTTTTTCATTACCTCACCAATGATGGCTATGCCAAGGAGGTAAGGATTTTCGGATACGGGCAGAATTTTATAGCTCGTTTTCTGGAATACCGTAAATATATTTTCTCCCGCAAAAAAGAGCTTCACTCCAAATTCATGAGGCAGGATATCATTATCCAGTTTTTTGAAATTTTAGTGGTCACGCTCATTTATTGCATCATTATAGCGAGTGCCCTGGGTGGCTTGATAACTGTGGGTGGGCTGGTTATTTATTTCCAGGTTTTCCAGCGCTTGCAGACTGCTATTAGCGGTCTATTCCAATCGGGTATCAACCTTTTTCAGCACCAACTTTATTTAAGGCAGATACTCAATTACCTTGATGCACCTATACAAATAAAGGCCAATGACCCTGAAGAGTCTTTGGCTCCACTTAAAATGGGTATTGAGGTGCACAACCTCAGCTTCTCCTACCCACTAACACAAGTAGAGGTGCTTAAGGGTATTGATATGATATTTAAACCGGGGCAACTTACGGTAATTGCCGGGGAGAATGGTTCGGGCAAAACTACTTTGGTGAAGCTACTGTGCCGCCTTTATGAGGTTGACAGGGAGTCAATCTATTGGGAAGGTGTGGATATTACCAGCCTGGACCCAGTGGCTTTGAGAAAAAACACGACTGCTATTTTTCAGGACTTTGGTAAATACTACCTTACTGTTGCCGATAATATAGCATTTGGCAATAACCCTGACCCCAATAAAATGGATAAGTCAGCCAAAGCGGCAGGTTTGGCCGATAAAATAAATACTTTCCCAAAGGGCTACCATACCCATCTGGGTCGTACTTTCAAAAACGGCGAACAACTAAGTGGTGGCCAATGGCAAAAGATAGCACTGGCCCGTGGGTTTTATAAAAACAGTGATGTATTGATACTGGATGAGCCTACCAGCTCTATGGACCCACTAGCCGAACATACGTTCTTCAAAAACCTAAAACAGGAGATAGGCAATAAAATAGTGATATTGATTACCCACAGGCTCTATAACCTTAAGATGGCCGACCATATCTATGTGATGGAAGATGGCAGGGTTACTGAGGGTGGAACCTTTGAGGAATTGCTACAAAAAAATGGGGTATTTAAAAACATGTATGATAAGCAGGCCCAATGATGAACATAAAAGACACAGACGACAGGTATAGTGCCGAAATGCTCTTTGTGGTATTGGTTTGCCGTATTTATTTTCACAAGGCTAGCCCTGAAGAGTTTAGTGAATTCCTTTATCATCACAAAATCAATTGGAAGCAAGTGGGGCGTATTATTAAGGTGCACCAGGTAAGGCCCTTAGTTTTTAAGGTATTATCAACAAATCCGGCTAAAATTGATGAAGGGTTTCTGGAGGAACTGAAGAATAAGTGTTTCAGAATAGCATCGGGGAATCTGCACAAGTTGGAAGTGCAAAACCGCCTCTACCAATTAATAAAAACAAAAGGTATTCCTGTACTTCCTTATAAGGGGGTTATCCTTAGCCATATGCTATTTGGCGACTTTATAAGCAGGGAAACCTCTGATATTGATTTATTGATTGAATCGGAACATTTTTCACAGGTAATGATGTTATTAATCGAGGAAGGTTATACCACCCAATACTATAACCCCGATTTTGAAGAGCAGATACTTAAAACCAGCAATGAGCTAACGTTTACAAGGGTAAGGGATGGGGTACAAACCAAAATAGAAATACACTGGGAGCTCACTAACCGGATGATGGATATCCCCTTGCCAATTGGGGATATATTCAAGCAGAAAATGACCATTAACCTGCGCGGGCAGGAAACCGAAACTATAGACAATGAAATGTACTTACTGATGCTGATGGCACACCATGGGGGTAATGATGTGTGGAGGGTATTGCGCCATTGCCTTGATATAAGCCTGTTTGTAGAAAAGTATGGTAAGGATATTGACTGGGTACGGTTTCATGTCCTTACCCAAAAATACCGTATCAGAAAAACAACAGAAATAGGTTTTTATATTTGCCACCAATTGTTTGGCACCAAAATCCCTGAACTTTTCAAAGGTGAATACCCAAAGGCACAGATGCTTATAGATAATCTACTGACCTATCCGCCAATTAACCGCATAAAATTCACCCGCGAAAACCTGAAGCAACATTTGTTTTTGCGTGACTCAATATGGGATAAAATAAGGCTTATAGGCTCCTATATCAAGACGGGTTTCGTACCTAATATACATGATATGGAGGCCGTAAAAGTGAGCAAAAACTGTTTTTTTCTTTATTATTTTATCAAGCCTTATCGGCTGGTTTTTAAGCGGTAAATCGGCTGGTTGGTAGTTGAAAATATAGGACTAGAGAATAACCTGTTAACAACTTCCTCAATTCAATTTCATTTTTTGTCCTTATTTCAAATATCTTTGTTCCAAATCTAAATATCAATGCGTTTCATAGCTACATCAACAGCCTTGCTCAAAAATCTGCAACAGATAAGTGGCGTTATCAGTGCCAATACCGTTCTTTCTGTATTGGAAGATTTCCTCTTTGAGCTTCGCGGCAATACGCTGATACTCACTGCCACCGACCTTGAAACCATGATGCGGGTGCAGATGGAGGTTAATGATGCTGAAGGGGATGGCCGTATTTGTATCCCATCAAAAATATTAAGCGATTACCTAAAAAACCTGCCTGAGCAGCCCATTACTTTTAATATCAATGAGCACGACCTTTCTATCGAAATGTCTAGCGATGTAGGTAAATACCGCATAGGTGGCGAAAAAGCTGATGATTTCCCTAAGGAACCAGCTCCCGTAGATACCTCCGCTTTCGATATGACTTCCATTGCCTTATTGGAAAGCATCAATAAATCTATTTTCGCTGTTAGTACTGATACATTAAGGCCAGCTATGACCGGGGTTTACTTCGAGATGGCTCCAGATAGTATCACTTTTGTATCTACCGATGCCCACCGTCTGGTGCAGTGCCGCCGTGGTGATGTAAACTGCCCTGAACAGGGTGGGTTTGTGGTACCTAAGAAACCATTGAACCAGCTAAAAGCTACCCTTGCTGCTGACGAATCAAAGCTTCAATTGGCCTACAATAGTAGCCACCTGTTTGTATCTGGTGAGAAACTAAGCCTAAGCTGTCGGTTGATTGATGCCCGTTTCCCTGATTATAAAGCAGTTATTCCGGTTGACAATCCATATAAATTGACCCTGAACCGTGCCGACTTTGTAAGTGCATTGCGTAGGGTGAGTATATTTGCCAACAAGACTACCAACCAGGTTGTTCTGGACATAAATGGCAATGCATTACAGATTAGCGCACAGGATATTGACTTCTCTTACGAAGGTAAGGAAATGCTGAGCTGCCAGTATAGCGGTGAGGATATGAAAATAGCCTTCAATGCTAAGCTGATGCTGGAAATGGTGAATAACCTTGATGGCCAGGAAATACAGGTTGACCTAAGCACACCTACACGTGCAGGTATCTTCCGTTCTGTTGACAGGGTTGATAATGAAGACCTGTTGATGTTGTTGATGCCATTGATGGTGGGTGTATAGTAAACATTACAATAAACATAATAATACTTTGAGAGGGCAATTCAGAAATGGATTGCCCTTTTTTATGTACATTAGTTTTGAGGTCAAAATCAGAGGTATATGGTACCTATAGAAATCATCAATAAATATTATAAAGAGTCGGTGGTGGGTATAACCGCCGAAACCCTTACCGATTGTGACCGATGGTATAATTGCATCAAAGAAAAGCCTGACTATCTACAGGCAGTATATACCTATGTAATACTCTACCAACAGGTTTATAATGGTGGTTTCCATCAGTATTTCGCCAATGGCTATGGTTTGTTTGGGGAATTGACAATACACTACCTTATACAAATTGGCGCCACCAAATGTTCCGCAATTTTGCAGGAAGTCATGGATGCAATTAATACAGAAGGTTATTCACCGGAAAAATTACGGAAAAGGATTTTTAATTGTGATATACCAGCAATTAGAGATTTTGACGATACCCTTTGGAATAAATTGGAGGCCCTTGATAAACGATATTATGACCTTGAAAAGGAAGGGGAGGATATAGAGGCTTTGATGGCAGGGTATTTGGTATTGAAGGCGGGGTAAACCCTTATATAAAAAAATGGCTATCCCAAACCCAGATAGCCATGTTTTATGTTGTAAAATGCCTTTTAATTATTCCTTTGTAAACTTGATTGCGGTGGTATTCTTGCCATCAATAGTTTTCAAAATATATACTCCTGCAGGGTATTTACTGATATCTATGACGGTTTTATTATTCACCATTTCCTGTTCAATTATTACCTTGCCAGTAATATCTGTGATTACCAACCTGCCATTTTGAAGATTTTCAATGGTAATTTTATCTGTAACAGGATTAGGATACACCTTTACATCACCTTCTTTAATCTCATTGGTAGTGATAGATGTGCTTCCTACCAGGGTATTTAATACTGAATTTGTAATAACTGCCGGATTAGCATCAAAATAGATATATCCCTTGTTCCTGATTTGGGTACCTGCCGGCAGACCTGCATCAAGCTTTACACTAAAGCGAACATAACCATGACTTGCTGGTTCGTCACTACCACTATCAGCAAGATTGATATCAGGAAAATTGAAACTCACCACACCTGATGATAACCATACCGGGTGCACTGTATGGCTGGTACTTAATACCCTGAGTGTATTTGGATTAACATTTGAATCCAGACTATCAACCACCTTTACAAGTGTCGCAGGTGCCGTACCTGTATTCTGGAAATAAAGTGTATAGGTCAGTTCTCTGGTAGTAACCGGAATATCACCTGTTGCTCCAGTTCCTTTAGGTACCACCTGTTTTGCATTAGGATCGTAAGCAGCTACTACCGGCAGGCAAACTGTATAATCATTATTTAATGGATTAATATCTGTAGAAAGAATATTGGTATACACTCTAAAGCAAAGTGTATCGCCAATAACTACTGTAGAATTGGGAGTCATATGAACACGACCAATTAAACTATTCCAATAAGCACCAGTTGATAAATTGGTTAGGTTAACATAATTCCAGATAAGTGTATCACCTGAAACTGCATCAGCAGGATAAGGGCTAAGGCTTGGATTATAAATTACACGGCTATCTTTTACCAATTTCAATTGGCCTGAAGCCGAATCACAACCTGTATTACTAACAGTAGGGCGTAAATAAAATGACCTTGATGGCTGGGCGAAATAAGGAGAACCAGTCCAGCATTGTACATCTACACTACTGCTGCATTCTAGTGGGAAATCTACACCTGTTTGTGGTAAGGTAGTAAAGGTATAAGCACCAGTAAAGCAGGAAGTGAGTGGGTAAATGAAATAATAATCAGGAGGTAATGTAACATCATAGCTGGTCATCCAGGAGCTTTGTACTTTCTGGGTATATAAACCACTAGTATTTGAGTAAACTAACCAGCTTCTTGATGAGGGGCCAGTGCCAGTAAGATTAGCAGTACTGGTTATTTCCATTGAATTCAGAGCAACATCACCGGCATCATAAATACAATTACCATTATTATCTATGTAGGTTCTACCAGTTACATTACCATAAATACATGGATTACTAACATAAAATGGATAGCTATTGGGAATACCCGTTATTATATCAGGTCCTGAAACAAGCTTCAAGACAGGCCCAAAGAAAAAAGCTGTAGAACCGGATAACTGATCGTCAGTTACATAACTCCCATACATTGGAATAGGCAACATCACATGCCATGCAGTATCACCTGTAGTATTACCAGCCGAGGCAGTTATTATGTGAAGGTTGGTATCAATCACCCAGACAGAATCACCCATAAACGAGTTATGAATGGTAATTAAAAACATTGCACTACAGGTGGAAGCACACTGTGATGAATCATGCGACATTGAGATGTTTTTGGTGGCCTCAATATCACCATGTATATAAGTCTGAGCTTTAGCAATAGGACCAACGATGATTGCAGTTGCTAATAGTAAGAATCCGTAGATCAGTTTTTTCATACACAAAAATTTAGGGAGTTAGAGCAAATTTAGTAGTCCTAAAATTAGTGTATTTATTTATAATAGGACATACCTTCTATTAATATTTTAAGAAAGTTCCTCCATTTCTAAGAATTTTGAACTAAAAATTAATAAATAAAAATCAGGACCGACCTAATCCAACTTGATAGGAGCATCCTGATACAAAAAACTTATCGATTTACTACCAGATGAATCTTACCTAATTAAGGTTAAATTTCCTTTATAGACATCTTCTGGCATATCGGGCCTGCCAATAACAATAATGTAATTATACACCCCTACATCCTGCATCACACCCCCAAAAGCACCATCCCAACCATTGCTTTCACCATTTACCGAGTGGTAAACCTTATCTCCCCACCTGTTGTAGATACTCATTTCCACTAATCTGTTTAATCCCAAATTACCTACCCTAAAAACATCATTTAGTCCATCACCATTTGGAGTAAAAGCTGAGGGTATAAAAATATCCCCCGTATGAGTAAGGTTAACCGTCACCTTGGCAGAATCTGTACATCCATGATTGTCCATACCATAAACGGTATAAGTAGTAGAAATAAGTGGAGTAGCTATAGGGTTATTTATGTTTGGATTGTTCAGGCTACCATCAGCAGGTGTCCACAAGTATTTTATTGCATTATCGGCGTTAAGCTGTATGCTGCTACCAAAAGGAATAGTTTGGCTTAAGGTAACATTAGTTAGTGCAACCGATGAAAAGAATACCGTAACATTGGTACTACTATCGCCCGAACAACCTGAGGCATTAGTGACAGTAACAGAATAGGTACCCTGGTTACCACCCTGTGCATGATTAATAACCGGATCCATTAAGGTAGATGTAAAGCCATTTGGACCGGTCCAGCTATAAATGTAGTCAGCACCAGATGGTTCGGTTGACAGCTTGATTGTTGAATTTAAGCAAATTGCCTGGTCGGCACAAGGTATAACGTATAATTTAGGGAATACCGTAACGGTAACTTCGGTATTTACAATACAATTACCGTGCGGGCTTGCAGCGGTTTCGGTAAGTGTATATGTTGTAGTAACTGTAGGTGTAGCAACAGGGTTATTGATAGTAGTGTCGCTAAGACTTGATGAAGGGGACCATATAAAACCAATTCCGGCATCAGTAACCGAATTGAGCGTAACCGAGTTACCAACACACAAAAAAGTATCGTTGGTAAGGATAGTAGGTACAGGGGCGATTACCATAATACTAACAGTACCAGTGGTGACACAACCATTTGTTGAGCTAACTGTTACTGTATAAACCGTAGTAACGGTTGGCGTGGCTATTGGGTTTGGAATTGTATTATGGTCAAGACCTGAAGCCGGGCTCCATACAAAAGTAGCACCAGTACCTCCGGTAACCCTGATATTGAAGGACGACCCAATACATAAGGTATCAGCAGGAGTAAGGATATTGATACCTATAGAAGCTACGGTAACATTTAAAGTCTTAACCATTGCCGGACAGCCAGAATTTGGCAAAGTAGCTGTAACGGTATATGTTACAGGCCCAGTTGGCGAGGCTATTGGCTGCATAATTGTGGTGCTGCTTAGGGTAGCACCCGGAGCCCATACATAAGTAAGACCAGGAGTACCTGAAACACGAATCTGAAAAGTTTGGCCAGGGCAAAGAGCAGTATCAGCAGTAAGGATGCGTACTGAAGGCGTATCCATAATATTCAGGCTAATACTATCAGCTACACCGCAACTCAATGGAGAAATAAGATAGATAGTCACTGTTTTGGTGCCGCCCGGAGTAGTAGGTATACCGCTTACATTGATCAAAACACTATCGCTTCCAGCTACAATTGTGGCACTGTCGGGGCAGGTATAATCAACATTGTGAACACCGGTACCACCATAATTAAAATGTACTGTTTTGTTGGTACCTGATACTGCAGCACTACGCACCTTTATAGTAGCCGGAGAACATCCTTTCACAATGGTATGAGCCACGCCATTTATTGTATGACCTATAGAATCCAGATGCTCGAAATGGTAAGAATTAGTAGAAAGGCTTCCTGCTTCAATAAACACACCTGAATCATAAATACGGTTACCAGCGTCGCAGATAGCCATTTTTAGGTGGTAGGTATTACAGGGTATTACATCATGCACAGCTTTCATTTTCACAGTATAACCTTTGTAGGTTAATTGAGTACCACCGGTATTATCATAAAAATAACTTGTAAATGGAGAACCAGGACCCATTATGGTGCAATTAGCCAATGTTAAACTAGTACCTGGTATTCCACTATTTACACTATTCACAGTTACGGGGATGGTGGTGCCAGGTATCAAAGCCATATTAACCGTACCCACAATTCCGGGGCCTGAAATGAAGAAAGCAAACGCATCATTATAGGGGCCACACGTAGAGTGATTATATTCTTCTGAGCCAAACTGGTAATTGAATTTTACAGTATCACCTATTGGAACAAAATCAAATTCAAGGGCACAGGCATCGTAAGTGGTAGCCATTGCCAGGGTGGCCAAGGTAGGGTCACCGGGAGTACCATTATTGGTGCTTGCTAAAAACGATTCCAATCCTGCAGCCTGAACAGCACTACCTGTGCATAAAATAATACCGCTATCAATAGTAAGTGGGGTAGCTGTAGACAAGAAAGTGCCATTTCCTGCACTTGCACAGGTAAGAACCGGTGAAGAAATGGTAATACCAGGACCGGCTAATTTTGCTGCCAAAACAGCAGCAGTAAGCCCTGGAGTAACTACTAACTGGCCTGAAACATTATATGAAAAGAAAATGACTAATGTAAAAATTTGAGCCAGCAATACTTTAAGAAATTTCATTGCCTATTGTTTTTTGCAAAATTATGGCTCTTGTATTAAGTCAATATTATGATTGCGTGAACTGCTGACAAGTTGGAAGGCAATATGGAGAATAGAATAGTTAATGTGGAAGAAAAATTTCTAAATTCCTTGAGAATTTTGAAACATTTCTTACTTTTGTGTTATTGGCGGGTAAATCCTGAATCAAACGTGACGATTTTCTAAGAAAGTTATCATAAGTGTACTGTAAGTACACCGTCTTCAGGGGCTGCCAATTTTTTTTTGACCATATGGATAGCCATATTTACCTGGATGAAAGCGGTGATTTAGGCTGGACATTTGATAAGCCCTATCGAGGGGGTGGCAGTTCCCGATTTCTTACCATCGGATTTTTGATATGTGAAGACAGTGAATCAAAATATCCTAAGAGATTAGTTAAAGACGTCTATTCCAAATATAATTGGAAAGTTTCAAAAGAAAAAAAAGCAACAGACTTATCTGATAGCCAAAAAGATTATATAGCTGGGCAAACCATAAGAATGCTAAGTGCCCACCCAAATATGCACTTAGGTGCAATAACTGTTAATAAAGAACAGGTTCCAAACCATATTAGATCTGACGGAAACAAACTTTACAATTATATGATTAATCTGGGAACACTTCAAATTGTGAAAGCCCACACTAGTACCCTATTGGTAAGAGATAATAGATCTATTAAAGTTGAAAGTGGTAATAGCTGTATTGATTATTTGCAAACAATTGCGGGAATGTAAAATAAACTGTGTCAGGCCCTTTTACATATGTTCCTTGGGGCGCGCCCCAAGGAACATATGTAAAATATAAATTTTTTAAAAGAGCGTTGGTATCCTATCCCCAAACATAATACTTAATTGTTGAATTGTCA
>CAIWHI010000735.1 GCA_903912435.1 uncultured Bacteroidota bacterium
AAAGCACCAGCGCACCACCACCCAGGCCCACAAAAGCCGACATAATAGTGATACGGGCCCACACAGGAAGGTAGAGATAATATTCGCCAACACTTACAGTAAGTACATAAAAAAGCAGGCAGGAAAGGAAAACCAGCGTCCCCCTTAATACCTTATTAGCATAATATTTCCTTATAAAAGCATCTAACCTCGATACCAGCCAGTCATAATTATTCATACAAATCGATGTACGTGCAATTTAAAGGATTTTTTGGTGAAGAAAGGTTAAAAGTGGTGAGTGGATTGGGAAATATATTCCGACAGAGAGGCTCGTTTTTGTTCCAATATTTATCATTAAAAAATCCCTTACGTCAAAAATAATTTCAGATCCTGCAAAAAATCTTTTCAAATAGTAAATTCTTTGTAATTTTGATAGTATGACAGCCAATTTGACGATACCTTTTACTGCGAGAGTTTGGATGGAATCTTTTAAATTACCTATGTTGGGTAAGTTTTTTCATTCTCTAAGACCAACCACAATGTATAGTGATATGGCATTGAAATTGGTCGGATTGAAAGATCTGATTCAAAATAATGAGATTGCAGTGGGTAATGATTTTGATGAAGCTGTATTTCATAAATTAGCAACCTTATATTCTTTTGTGAAAAATAGAATAGGTACTGATGAAAAGGATGTCCACCTGGTTGAAATTAGGCAAAGTATTGATATTTCTCTAAAGTCTATTAATGAAATCCTTGCTATGGTGGCAAAGATTAAATACAAGAACATGAAGAAACAAATGTTTGAAGTTTCTTCATCTGCAGTTGTTGCTAATCTAAAAAAGTATCACGAGCAGGTTTATGAAAATTAATAGACGTGATGTAGTTAATGTGATTTTTGGGTCAAATACCAAGCAAAACCACTCAGTGATTGTTTTTCGCCTGAAGAGATTAATACAGAAGAAGAACAATTTTTAGGAATTATGATTACTGATTCCTTATACTTTGATTTGGAAAATGAATTTAGTTTTAAACTTGATGACTCTATGTTTCTTAAGCCACTTAAGGAAAAGAAATCAAGAGTTAGGCTTTACCTAATAAATTTCATTTGGACCGATTGTGTTATTGGAGGGCCATTAAACCAGATGAAACAAGATGCTTTCAAAGAAATGATTAGGGAATTAAATGAAAAGATATTTGGCGTTAAATTTTAATGTTATTTCATGATTACTAGCTAAAAGCAGCAATAATAATCCTCCTCCTTCCTCCTCTATTTAAATAAATTAAGCCTATCAAGGCTTCAAAAATGAAATTTTACTCATTCCGTTACATTTCTACCCCATAATTATTTAATACACAAGTAATATTAGAGTAGTATTATTACTTCATGAGTTGGATAGCTTGATATAAATCAAAATAATCCAATAGATTATAGTTATTTTTACGCTATGGCTTCAGTTATTAAAAGGATTAACGATTATAATGCCGGTATTCCAGCTACTATGCAGGAAATGAAGTGGAAGGCGCTACAGGAAAGCCCGTTTCGTTTTTACAGGGGTACCTGCCATTTATTTGCCCAGGACTTTGTGAAAATGTACAAAGACAAACCAAAGATAAAAACCTGGATATGTGGCGACCTGCATTTTGAGAATTTTGGCTCCTTCAAAGGGGAGAACCGCCTGGTATATTTCGACTTGAATGATTTTGATGAATCTATACTAGCCGGCCCTGAGGCTGAGATAGCCCGTTTTATCACCAGCATAGTGATTGCAGCAGGACAAATGAAAACCGGTGCCATTGGCCTTCATAAAACAATCCATGATATTATGGAAGCCTATACAGAGACCATAGACCTTGGCAAAGCCATGATGATGGAGCGCGATGTAGCTTTTGGCCATTTTAAAACTTTCTTCGAAAACCTGGAGACCTTCGACCGCCAATCTTTTATTGATAAACATACATACAAGCACAAGGGTGCATTATTACTTAAGACCGATAACATACATTTTATGCCCATTGACGAGAGCCGAAAGGCACTTGTGTTTGATGGTATGGGCGCATTGTTGGAGCATAACGACCATTTCAATCACTTGGTTATAGAGGATATAGCCTACCGTATTGCCGGTACAGGTAGCCTGGGCCTGGAGCGCTATTGCGTACTTTGCTTTAGTAAGAAAAAAGGTAAGCGCTACCTGATAGATGTAAAACAGTCGCGCCCATCGTGCTATAGTGGCCTGATAGATGTGAAGCAGCCTTCATTTGATAATGATGCCATAAGGGTAAAGAAAGTTGGCTATATGATGCAGTTTAATTCGCCAGCTTTCTTAACTAGTGTTGAGATAGATGGCATCTGGTACCTGGTAAAGGAAATGCAAATGGTGGAGAATAAGATGGCTGTAGCCGATTTTGAAAAAGATTTCAAAGGTATGAGTGAGGTAGCTGTAGAAATGGCCAAATTGATGGCTTATGCCCACCTGCGCAGTAGTGGCCGCCTGGGTTCTTCTACCATTGATGAATTGAGGAAATTTGCCAGCAAACACCAATGGCAGAGGGATATAATAGAGCTATGTGGTGATATGGCTAAGAAGAATAACAAGTACTTCAAAGAGTTTAGTAAGGTAGAGTAGGAGATGAGGTATAAGGTAATAAATAAGGCTGGTTTTACTATGGAATTGGGTCTATTGTCTCTTTTTGACGCTTATTTTACCTATTCTGAAACAATCTCTTACAAACTAGGCCCCTGGACTAAAAAAATAAAAAAAAATTACCGATATTAGCCGCGTATTTATGAAGTAAATACTTTCAACAGGGTTTTGTTATGAAATATAGTCTACTTAGGTTTATTGCTTTTATAGTTTTGTTGGCTTTCGTATGCAGTTGCGGAGAGGGGCGTTGGAGACGTTACCACTACCGTGAGCATTATGTTCATAAAAAACGTTACCGTCCATGGCACCAACGCCATCATAGGGATTGGTAGTATATTGGTTTTGTTCAGTCCTTTATCGGATTGTTTCTCTAATACTCTATATTCTGATTCTTAGGTTGGTCATTGGAATTATCTTTTTTCGAAGTATACAATTGATGTTTTATAAAACAGGAACAGGAAAGACGCACATCTTTCCTGTTCCTGTTTTTAGTA
>CAIWHI010000736.1 GCA_903912435.1 uncultured Bacteroidota bacterium
CCTTCGGCCAAAGAAATGCAAACCAATGGCTTAAATGTAGGTGAAAACCAAACAAAACTTCTTCAAAAAGTAGAAGAGCTAACTTTATATATGATTGAAAAGGATAAAAAATTAAAAAATCAGGATAGCCAATTAAAAGAACAATACAATAAATTAATGGTTCAAGATGGCCAATTGAAAGACCAAGACAATAAATTAAAGGAACAAGAATTGCGTTTAAAGAAGTTAGAGGAAATGGTAGAGAAGCTATCAAAAGAGAAATAGTCAGTAAAAAAACAGAAGACAAATAAAATCAAAAAATCATCAAACTAAAAAAATGCCAAAAGAAGTCATATTAGCGAAGAAATACAATTACCTAACTATAGCCTACCACAGCCTGCTGGTTATAGTAGTACTGTTTTTACTGTTTAACTTAATATTCAGGAATGATAAAATTGCTTATGTTGACTCGGCCAAGATATTGAACGATTATAAAGGATCGGCCGAGGCAAAGAAAGCATTTCAATCGAAGGCAAAAGTATGGCAAGCCAATATTGATACCTTAACCAATGAAGTAAAAGGGAGCATACAGAAATATGAGAAAAGTATTGCCACGATGAGTAAAAAGGAGCAAGATTTGAGCAAACAATTGATACAAAGTAAACAAAAACAGCTAACTGAATACCAACGGGCAATACAAGAAAATGCGAAACAGGAAGATGGTAAGTTGACACAAGGTGTAGTATCTCAAATCAACGCATTTCTATCAAAATACGGTAAAAGTCATAATTATAAAATGATATTGATAGCCAACCAATCAGGAACGATTGCCTATGCACGTGAAGGACTTGACATTACAAGCGAAGTAATAGAAGAAATGAACAATGAATATGCGTCAGAGAAGAAATAATGAAAAGTTCAATTATTTACCTTGCATTGGTATTGCTGATAACTATAAATACATCGTGCGGAAAACGGATAACGAGCAAGGAGAAACTGATTGAGTATATCAATAATCCGGAGAATGGGTTACAAAAAACAAACCAAGTAGGGCAAATTAAAACTGTACTAACCTATAAACCATGGCAGCTAATGGCATTAGGAAATAAGATAAATAAGAAAGTAGTGGAAAAGTACGATGACAAGCTATATTTTATATTGAGCTTGTCTGCAAATAACAAAGAACTTTTGCGGCAATTACCCTACGCTCAATACAGTGAAATGGTGCAAGTACTGGCTTTCAGGATGAATGGGTTCATAGATTTAGTAGCTGATAATCAAAAACCTGAGGAACCAGAAGAATGCATATTTCAGCAGACATACGGAATGGGATTTGCCAATAACCTGCTTATCGTATTTAAAAAAGAAAAGCTACTTGAAGCAGACAGGATAAGATTAAGGATAAAGGAATTCGGCCTGAATACAGGAAACCTTAATTATGAGATAAAGACACAAGACATTAAAGTGCTAGAAGAAATAAAACCAACAGCGATAAACTAAAACACCTACCAATAAAACCAATAACCATCACCGAGATATGTTAGCTAAAAAGACAAGACACCTGCGGTTAAAAAGGGCGATAGCCATATTTTTATTAATCACCATTGTAAACCAGGTACTAGCACCAACTGTAGCATTTGCATTAACAGCAGGCCCCACAGCACCGGAGGCAACCAACTTTGAGCCGATAGATACTACGGATATGGTAAACCCCTTAACAGGAAGTTTTACCTATGGCATGCCATTACTAGAGGTGCCGGGGCCGGAGGGAAGCTACCCATTGGCATTATCATACCATGCCGGTATTCAACCAGATGAAGAGGCAAGTTGGGTAGGATTAGGATGGTCATTAAACCCCGGTGCAATCGCAAGGAATGTGAATGGGTATCCGGATGATTGGGATAATATAGATCAATCTCAACGAAATTATTGGGAAGGTGGTAAACAATCTATTTTAACTATTGGAGTTGATATACCTTTTCCTGGAAATGCAGGCAGTGTAAATTTGGGTTTACAGTTTGGTCAAGATACTTACAAAGGTTTTGGTATCGGTTGGTCGGTAGGATTATCCGTTGGTCTTTCAAGTAAAAAAAGTCCAATAGGTCTTGGAATTTCTGGTTCCGTAGGTGTAGATCCATGGGGTAACGATTATACAACAGTAGGGTTTGATTTAACTTATGTACACAGTTTAGGTATTGATAAATTGACAGGTAGCATGAATATAGGATTAAATACAAACTTTAATTCTGTTCAAGGAAGTGTAGGTGGCGGTGTAGGGTATTATACTACTGAACCACAGGAAGGCAATATACCTCCAAAGTTAACAAATCATTCACTTTTAGGAGCATCATTAAATTCCTCCGCAAATGGTGTTCATATTAGTGTAAATATAGCAGGATCTGGCTCAGCAAGCATGGTAAATAATGCGAATGCTGGCAAAATTAGTACCCAATCTACTGCCTGGACTATTCCATTATTTTTAGGTAGTATAAGTTACGAAAATATCCGTTATTGGTCTGATGAAACTGCGAATGTTAAAGCAAATGGGGTAATTTACAACCACTCGACTATAAATAATATAAGCGATATGGATAATGCTGATGATGATAACTATCAATTACCCGATTTAGCCAATGCTGCTTCAGCATGGTTATTTGCCGGAAATACAGATCCTGCAATTGAGGCCGGAAGTGCTTTTCCTAATTTCGATAATTATAGTGTAACAGCACAAGGCTTAAGTGGAAATATTCGACCCTATATTTTGCAGTCGGTTTTATTTAAACAAAACACCATTAATGCTAGTAATGTTTATGCATACCCTTATCCAGGGTCATCCTTTTATCCTTTACCTAGCAAGTGGCAGTTCCGTTTTATTAATGATTTTTCGAACTTTTATGGTCAACAGACGCCTTTTTCACCTGATTATAATTCTGACAATTCTATAAATCCAATACAAGGGTATGATTTTGACACTTCCCCTAAATATGGCAACAATGATGGCAATTATGGATACGATCAAACTATGAATAGGCTTGAAGGATCAAAACATATAGAATACTTCACTAATGCCCAAATTGAAAGCGGGGCAGCAACTACCCGTGGTTTTGTGGATTGTCCAGATCAAGGTCAAGGGGGGTTTATAAGAACCAATTATGATAACAACCAAATTGGCGGATTTATGATTACTAATGAAAGTGGAGTAACCTACCATTATGCATTACCAGCCTACGAAGGAGATGAATATACCAAAAATCAATTAGTAGTTAGTAAAGGCTTAACCTATAATGAGTTAAAGAAACCTGCGAAATATGCTTATACATGGTATTTAACCGCAATAACTGGCCCTGATTATGTTGCTCGGGGCGCAACGCCTGGTTTAATTGATATTAAAAATGATTGGGGCTATTTTGTAAAATTTGATTATGGTTTGTGGACAAGTAATTACCAATGGCGTACACCAGCCCAAGGTTTTGTAGTAGATCTAGATCGTAATTTTGAAACTTTCTCGCAGGGTACAAAACAAGTATATTATTTAGATGCAATTGAAACTCGCTCACACACAGCAATTTTTGAAAAAGAAATAAGAGCAGATGCAAAAGACGTTAATGGAATTTCGGGATCACTTAGTCCGAGCGTAAATTCAAGTTTAAGGCTAAACAATATTTATTTATTTCAAAACGATCAATTAATAAGTACCATTGATCAAATTCGACAATTAGGAGCTCAATACCAGATTACTGTAAACGGTCAATTTGTTATTGACAAATTTGATATCACTACCGACTTAGCTTCCAAGTGCTTGCGTAAAATTGCCTTC
>CAIWHI010000737.1 GCA_903912435.1 uncultured Bacteroidota bacterium
ATTACAGTTCTTCGAAACTTATACCAACGAAACAATCGGCCCATTGTTAGGTACTGCAAACGAAGCTTTAGGTGCTTACCTTTCAGGTAGTGCTGCTTTAGATAGCAATGCAAAAGACACCTCTAAGAGTGCAGTTGCAGTTGATACTAACAAAAAAGCTGGTGATGACACACTTAGCCTTGCTGCTGCCCTGGGTGGTAAAAAAGCCGGAGATAAAGCAAGCAATGACACAAGCAAAACTAAGGATGAAGAAACAATGAGGAAAAATCCTCTATATGCTATCATGCATCCTAGCCTTACCCAGAACAATGACGCTTATGCACCTGGTGCTATAGTAGGTTATGTAATGAAAAAAGATACTGCCAAACTTTCAAAATATCTTTCAATGGATGTTGTGAAAAGCAAATTCCCTTCTAATTGCCGTTTCCTGTTTAGTGCCGATGATAATAAAAAAGGTGCAGAACAAAGTTCTGTAGTATACATGTATGCAATTAAAATGCCTCCTGGAGGTAATGCAAGGCTTGAAGGTGACCATATTACTTCAGCTCATGCCGACTATGACCCACTATCTGGCAAACCGGATGTAAACATGGATATGGACATTACTGGTTCGCATATCTGGAAAGATATGACAGGACGTAATGTTGGCGGTTTCGTTGCAGTAGTACTTGATAGCCGTATTTATTCTTGCCCTAGGGTTGATAATGAAATATCAACCGGTAGCACACAAATCTCTGGTTCATTCACTGCTGAGCAAGCTCAGGACTTATCAAACATCCTGAAATCAGGTAAATTACCTGCACCTGCACATATCGTTCAGGAGCAGGTAGTAGGACCAACTTTAGGTGAAGAAAATATCCATAAGGGTATCAATTCTCTCGTTATCTCCTTTATTTTCATATTCGTACTGATGCTGATCTACTACAACAGTGGTGGTATCATTGCCGACATATCTTTAATCCTTAACCTTATATTTACAGTAAGTGTTCTTGCTGCTTTACATGCTACACTTACAATGGCGGGTATTGCCGGTCTTGTATTGACTATCGGTATGGCTGTAGATACCAACGTAATTATATTTGAGCGTATTAAGGAGGAATTATCAGCAGGTAAGAGTTATCAACAGGCGGTCACGGATGGTTACAAACGTTCTTATGCACCTGTATTCGATGGTCACATTACCGTATTGATTACAGCTATCATTTTGTTTATTTTCGGTCTTGGCCCTGTACGTGGTTTCGCTACAACACAGATTATCGGTATTTTATTATCCCTGTTCTGCGGTATCCTTGTATCTCGTTTAATCACTGATATCTATACTAAACGTGAAAGACACTTCAACTACTTCACCGGTCTTTCTAAAACTATCTTCAAGAAAGCACATTTCAAGTTCGTTGAAATGAGGAAATATACCTACGTAATTACTGCGGTGGTTTTATTGATGGGTGCTAGTACCTACTTCACTGGTTTCGATCAGGGTGTTGAGTTCAATGGTGGTCGTAGCTATACTATTAAGTTTGATAAGAAATATGAAGTTGAAACTGTAAAGGAAAAACTGAAAAGTTACCTTGGTGGTGAAAGGCCAACAGTGAAAACAATTGGTACAAACAACCAACTGAACATCACCACATCTTACCTGATTACTAAACCAGGACAGAGCATTGAAAGAATCGTAGATTCTACAATTTGGGTTGGTCTTGTAAAAGAAAACCTGATTCCATCTACTCTTACTTTCAGCGATTTCAATATCAAGTATTTGTTAAGCTCGCAAACTGTATTACCTACTATCTCTGATGACCTTAAACGTGGTGCTTACCAGGCAACTATCCTTTCTCTGATTGCGATATTCCTGTATATCCTGCTGCGATTCCGTAAATGGCAGTATTCTTTGGGTACACTTCTTTCATTGTTGCACGACGTTTGTGTTACATTGGCTGTATTCTCTTTCTTTAGGGGCAAGGTTCCATTCGCATTGGAAATCGACCAGCACTTCATCGCTGCGATATTAACTGTGATAGGTTTCTCAATGAATGACACGGTTATCGTATTCGACCGTATTCGTGAGTACTTCCGTAAATCACCAAATGAAGATAAGGCAAGTGTTATCAACCGTGCGATTAATGACACATTGAGTCGTACTATTATGACCTCATTAACTGTATTCATTACATTGTTAATCCTCTTCATCTTTGGTGGTGAAGCAACACGTGGATTCGCATTTGCAATGCTTATAGGTGTATTCACAGGTACTTACTCATCCATCTTCGTGGCTGCACCTGTACTTGTGGATATGGATAAATCAGGTACTCTTAATGTAGAAAGGGACGATGAAGCCCACATTGAAGAGCTTAAAAAACTGGCTTAAATACGATTGATAGAAATAAATAAAAGAGACCTTCCTTGTTAATTCAGGGGAGGTCTTTTTTTTAGTATAAAGTCTTAAGTAGAAAGTAGAAAGACGTGTTCTTGTAAATTGTAATTAGTAGATAGCTTTAATCAGTCTGGGACACTAGTATTTAGTCCTTAGTAGATGGTCAGTCAGGGAATATTTAGTAAATAGTACTTAGTAGCTGGTCATTTGCTGGAAAGGATTTAGGAGATAGTTATAACGCCCTGAAAGGGCAAAATCCCATAGCGATGGGCCTAACCCATCGAATCAAAAGGACATCAATATACATTTAGAAAATTAGCAATTCCAATAATATTAGGACATTGGAGGCAGGCAATGCTTCCCCCAATCCATGATTCTACTTCCCTTACAAAACAATCGGATTCCTCTGTATAATACCACCGGCAATCACATCATCACCCTCATAAAATACAGCACTCTGGCCGGGGGCTATACTATTCACCGTATGGCTGAACTGAACATGTACCCCACCGTCTATTGGCGCTAACGTACTTTCCATACCAGCATCACGGTAACGGATTTTGGTTACGGCTTCCATTCCTAAGGGGATGGTATCGTATTTCACCATATTGAGACCACGCACGGTCATTTCATTAGCCTGCAATTCGTGTAGCTCACCAAGTACTACTGTATTTGTTTCGGGTATGATATTGGTAACAAACATGGGCTTACCAAAGGCTATTTCAAGCCCCTTGCGCTGGCCGATGGTGTAAAAAGGATAACCATTATGCTTGCCTACTACCTTACCATCAGTGAGTACGAAATCGCCGCCCTTTACCCTGTCTTCCAGTCCGGCAACATTGCGTTTTAGGAAACCGCGGTAGTCATTATCTGGAACAAAGCATATTTCATAACTCTCGGCTTTCTTAGATAATTCTTCATAACCCATATCAAAAGCCAATTGCCTTACCTCGGTCTTCAACATATCGCCCAATGGATAGATACTGCGTGAAAGACATTCCTGACCTAGACCCCAAAGCACATAACTCTGGTCTTTGGTGAGGTCGCGGGCTTTAGAGATTATATGCCTGTTGTTCTCTTCCCTAACTTTTACATAATGCCCGGTGGCTATAAAATCACAATTAAGGGAATTAGCCCTCTTGAGTAGAGCAGCCCATTTGATATGGGTATTGCACAGTACACAAGGATTAGGTGTGCGGCCTGCCACATATTCTTCAACAAAATTATTAATCACATGATTGCCAAACTCCTCACGTATATCCAGCACATAATGGGGAAAACCATGCTGGACCGCAGCAAGGCGGGCATCATTAAAAGAATCGAGATTGCAACAACCTGTTTCTTTTTTACCCCCACCCGATGAGGCATAATCCCAGGTCTTCATGGTAATTCCTACTACCTCATACCCCTGCTCATGCAGTATCAATGCACTTACCGTACTATCAATACCCCCACTCATAGCCACCAATACCTTGCCTTTCTTGCTCATAATAAGGGGGCAAAGGTAGGGAGAAACAATCTAATAAGTAATTTCCCTTACTAATAGGGATATAGATGGATATATCCAGCGAATATCACATTGCCTAATCAGTAATTTGCGTAGTATGTGCAATACATAATAGGTAGTTTTTCAGCAACTCATTTCACACAAAATTACATATCCCGATTATTGTGTGAAATAAATATTTTTCATTTCCCAACTATAATTGGTTAGCCACATGTCTTATAATAGACACCAAAATAAATCTTTATTTAAAATGAAACACATCCTATTTTATCTTCTATTTATAGGTCTAACCGTATCATCAAACAACCTTTATGCGCAGCACTGGCTTTGGGCAAAAGATACAACAGGAAATTCTGAAGCGGGTGGTCAACAATGTGTGGTACTTGACAAGTACGGTTATATCTATTGTAAGACAGATTATCTAATAAAGCATGCACCTAATGGGAGAATTGTATGGCAGAAACCAATTCCAGGCTGGTATAGTAGCTCGCCTATGACTGCGGACAATGCTGGTTATCTGTATAGACAATACCAGACAAATGGTGGGGATACAATCTATGTTGAAAAAATAGACACTGCAGGAAATGAAATATGGACCAGAAAACTAATTCCACAAGGTCCAATTGCACCCTACAGTTATATTACCGACTTTTTTATAAATGTCGATAATCTTGGACATCTATATGTATCAGGACAGTTTACATCTCCTGTGATTTATGGAGGTAATGATTCACTTGTCAATTGTTTAGCTTATATCCCAATGGTAAATGGTGCACCAAAGCCTTTTATAGTAAAATATGATACTGCCGGAAATCAACTATGGATGAAATCAACAGGTTGCTCAGATTCTACCATAGCAAACGGGATAACTACTGACCATTCAGGCAATATATTCCTTACCGGTGTAACCACTGGTTCAATTGATTTTAATGGCAGCAGAGTATCTATACCTTATAATGGCTGCGCCTACTATGTCGCAAAGTGCGATTCCAACCTTAATTTAATATGGATAAAAATGAATCACCATAGCCCACATGTAAATTTAGGGTGGATAAATATTAGTGATTATCCATCGGAGATACGAACAGATAATGCCGGCAATGCCTATGTAGGAGGGGATTACTATGGCAGCGATACACTTTCTGGCACCACATTGCTTCCAATGCCGTCTTATACCTTTGGCGGATTTGTTGCAAAATATAATGGTACAAATGGAAATTTATTGTGGGTTAAGACTAATACTAATTGCATTAACTATACTTCGGGAATGGCTACCAATGGTTCAGGTATCACATATTTTACTTATCCGAGTTTAAGCACCTCTACATTTGGAGGAGTAAATATGCCTGTCAACCAGCCTACTACTGCAGGATACAATGAAGTAATTGTAGGTCTTGATAGCGCTGGAAATGTCTTATGCGGCGAGTTAATGGGTGGTAGTATAGGCGATGATGAGTGCGGGCTAGCAATAGATAATGCCGGAAATGCATACATGCTTGGCGATTATATACATTCAGCCAAATTCGGAAAAATAACCTTAAATCCAGGAAATGATACAGAAAGATACTTTTTGGCTAAGTTTACCTGCTTTGCATCGCAAACAGGTGTTCAGGAAGAAGAGGTAAGAAGCCAGCCGGAAATATACCCAAACCCTGCAACTAACGAATTATTCATAAAATTGAATGGCAATAAAACAACAAATGCATCAATAAGCAATTTGCTTGGCCAGCTTCTGATACAGGCAAATCTTACCAATCAGCAACCTGCAATACAGATTAGTCAGTTGCCACCAGGTATGTATCTACTGAAGTTATCCGTTGGAGAAGATAGCCAGGTAATGAGATTCATAAAAGATTAATCCTAATATCCATTCGACACAAACGAAATATAGTTTAAGGTTGAGAATCACTCCCTACATAGGATTATACGGAAAACTAATACTACGGTAATACAAACCATAGATTACCCCAAAAGTGTAGGCATTACCTGTCATATCAGTTCCTCCAGGGTTGCAATAATTGGTCCAATTGTACTTAGCCTGAAATGCTATATAAGAGTATTTGTCGGATTTGTTCCTATCCTTATGCGTAAGGAAGATTTTATACCCAAGCCCGGCATTCAAATTAAGAGATGGGTAAGTGGTATTTATCGCATCATTATTGAAAGTTGCCTCGAATGCATCTAAGCCAAAACCACCCAACAAATCGAGTTCGTGCCTTTTAAATTTGAGCAATTGATAACCACCATCTAAACCCAGATAAAAGCCGGTAAAACTCTTGGTTCTGTAAACGGTATCATTATCCTTAACATTATAATAATTAGGAGCATCGAGAAAGCGAATATGCAAGCTAAGATCTATCATTACCTTATTGTTCCTACCGCCTATTGAGCCACCTATATAGGGATGGTTGCTGAATCTTGATGCATTAGCTTGAGGCACCCACATTCCTGAATGTACCGACAACTGGAAACCTGATACGTGTTTCTTTTCTTCCTTATGCCGTTTATAAGCTGCCTGCAATACTGTGCCATTGTATTCATCCGACAATAATTCATTGAGCTTAGCCGGATTGGGCTGTATATAATAATCCACCAAAAAACGCTCAACTTTTGACAGGTCCTTACGGCTATTCAGCGATAATGCTATGGAATTAAGAAAATCGTAGTATTGGGCATAATTGGCTACATAATAATCACCCCGGTGTGGCTCAATATATATTTTAGGCTTGTGCCTTACACTAAATCCATAATAATACCAATTGAGATATGCGATGATATTTGTAGCATAATAATCGGTAGAGGGTACATTGGTACTATCAACTGCAAAAGCAGATTTATCAAATTTCAGCTCCTCCTTAAAAGTATGGTCTTTGATAGAGGTAAGAATAGTATAAGATACCAAAGCCTCCTTCATGCCGCAATTCTTGCGCCAAAAGTCGAGAATGGCATTAAGGGTATCGGTCTTGTTCTCCTTATACAGGCGTGGAATCAAGTTCACTGCATTATATGATATCTCTTCACAATCCAGAATGCGCATGGTCATCATTCCTTCCACTACATTATCACCTACCTGGCCAAATGCAGTGACCGAGAAACTTAAAAATATCATTAAGGCAACAATTCCTTTTTTCATTTTCTCCTAATTGATGATTAAAATTCCTACCAATTTTCATTTCGTTTTTTATCCTTCCGCTGTGTAAAAGCCCCATAAATTATACTAGCGGTAAGGGCATTACCCGTGAGCTCTGTGCCACCGTGATTCTGGTAATTTATATAATTATATTTCACCTGAATATTGAGATAGGTGCATTTTATACTCATATCATGCTCTTTGCCTGGAATAAATATGCGGTATCCTAGCCCAAAATTGAAATTAAAACTAGGAATTGGCAACTGCACCACCTTGTCATAATTAATAGACAGGGCATCATAGCCCATGCCAGTAAGTAAGTTAATCTCTCCCTTTTTATCTCTCAAAACCTCAAAAGCACCATCTATACCCATGTACAAACCCAAAAACCTTTTCGTTTTGTAAAGGCTATCCTCATATCTAAAAGTATAAAAATTAGGCGCATCCCCTACCCTTACATTCACATTTAGGTCGGCCATCCACCTACGCGCCCTTTTGCCTATCACCAATCCGATAGCAGGATGAGTACCTAAAATGGAAAGACTACCATTTGGCACCCATGAGCCAAGGAGGATGCCCATATTCATTGATGGGATTTTATTTGCTTTTTTATGTCTCTGTAGATACATTGCCTGTATTACAGAACCATCATAAATAGTGTCTTTGAGCAATTCCAGCCTATTGGAATCGGGATAGGCATAATAATGAACCAGATAACTCTCTACCGGGCTCAGGTCTTTGAGTTCACACAGGTCGAGTGCCAAGGAACGGAGGAAATCGTAATAACGCCCGTAGGCTGAAACGATAAAGTCCTTGTGATTATCCTTGGCATATTGTTTGGGGTTTGCCCTTATATTGCTGCCATAGGCATACCACTGCAAGCCCGAAATAATATAATCGGCATAAAAATCATCAGACAGGTGGATGCCCGTAGTATCATATCGGTTAGCCTCATTCAGTCTTATTTCTTCATGAAAGGTATTAGTCTTTATGGCTTCAAGTATGGCGTAATTAAGCAGCGGCTCAGAGATGCCACATTTATTGTACCAATAATTGACGACGGCATTTATGGTATCCATCCTGCCTTCCCGGTACAAATCGGGCAAGAGGCTCACTGCATTATAGGCCACGTTTTCAGGTGTTAGTCTGCGGTCGGCCATCATATTTTCAATAACCTTACTGGTAATCTGCCCATAAAGGTTGATTACCCCAATTGTAAGAAATATAATGAGCAATAATTTCTTCATTTGCAAGACATAATAATGGACTGGTATCAATTCAAACAAAAATGGACTTCCACTTTCCCTACATCACCAGTCTACTCACCAAAGGAAAATTACCGATTCTAGCACATTGGACTTTTTATATTTACTTAGGTTTATTACCAGCAAAACCAAATTAATAACGGGTTCATTCCGAAGATATTATTAATTGAGCGCAGAATCTTTAAGGATCTGCGCTCAATTAAATTTTTTGTTCATCTTTGCCTCCCAGGGTGATGCCCTGGGCTATGAGATTTTGCCCTTTCAGGGCGTCCCTACATGGCTATTAATTTTTTTTAGAATTAACCGTCCTACACCTTCTACACCGAAAACTTAATACCCTGTGC
>CAIWHI010000738.1 GCA_903912435.1 uncultured Bacteroidota bacterium
CTACATCATGCATCAGGCCTGTATCCCATGTGGCAGCAAGGGCAATGGATTGAGGAAATGCGGTTGCACCAGTCCGCACCAGGCCATGGAGAGCCTCATCAAAAACGATAATGGGTATGCCCAACCTTGATTTCTCTACAAAATATTTTTGGATGCTATTTACCTTTTCAATGGTCTGTGAGGTGCTTTTACCAGGGTTGTAATCCATCATTTGTGCCGCAGCACTATTGCCAGTAGCAACCGTACTTACCTGAAAACCGAACAAACCATCCCTATATAGTTCAACGCTATCGCCCAGGTCGCCGGGCACCATAAAAAGTTGCCTGAATTTTTCATTTGGGGTCATTCGGCCCAACAAATCCTTTACCCGTGCTTCTATTGGCAGTTTGGGGTTTTTAAATGGGTAAATTTCCTGGGCAGGGAGTTTTGTGGAAATACACATAAATGCCATACACACCATTATTATGATGCGATTACGTGTTATTGTAAAATGGTTGTTTGGCATATTGATTTCAAAGATAAATTTCTTATTTTAAGTAGGAGGGATTTTGGGTTGAAGGAGTTGAACCAAGCAATTTCAAAAAATAGTTAGCCAACTCACACCCATATAACAAAATCTACTTATTTTTACATTATGGAACTAAAGGAACCTGCCATAGCATTTTACAAACAAAGACTCACCATTGAGGAATATCTTGAGATAGAAGATGTTTCGGACGAGAAACATGAATACTATAAAGGTGAGGTTTCCCTTATGGCTGGAACAAAGCAATTACACAATATTGTAACTATCAATATTATAACATCGTTGTCGATTAAGCTAACTGGAAAATCTTGCAGACCTTATGGCAGTGATGCACGTATACACATTGAAGAAAACACCCTTTTCACTTACCCAGATGTATCTGTTTTTTGTGGCGAACTCAAAACACGTAATAATGATGGGATGAATAACCTAAATCCTATTATCATATTTGAGGTATTGTCGCCATCTACCAAGGCTTACGACAGGGGCCAAAAGTTTGAATTATATAAGGCTATACCCTCATTACAAGAATATATCCTGGTATCGCCCGAAGAAATACTTATTGAAGAATGGAGAAAAACTGAAAGCGGAACCTGGGAATTGAAAATCATCACAGACAGAAACGAATCTTTGGCACTTACATCAGTTGCCACAGAATTACCGTTAATGGATATCTATAAGGATACCCCACTTGTTTTATAGAGTCGCCCCTTAATACTGGTCTTCATTTACCCGCTTCCAATCTACCTGCTTCCACACATCACCTACCTGATATAAGAGCAAATATTGTGAGGCTGGGTGTTTTAATATTAGTTCATACCAATGGCCGGGGTCTATCATGTTGAGCTTGTAGTCTTTGGTTTCGTAGCTTTTTGCACCATGACCTTCATACCACCACCATGTTTGCCACTGGTTAAGGGTTACATGTAGCACACTATCATTAATAACCATCGTATGGGCACCATCTTTCTCGGTAATCATATTGTAGCTGGCAGCATCGTAAATAGTGTTTTTATAAATTGTATCTGTATAAATTTCCTTCATCACCTTAAACTGGCTTTCGGGTTGGGCTCCAATCATTGGGGCTCCATCCATATTTTCGGGCAGGTTGAGCAGGACGACGATCTTATCTCCAGGGTCTGGCAAATGGCTTAAGAGCTGGTTGCTGACGTAGTTAGAATCAATCCACCATGTATTTAGTTGGATGGTGAAATAGAGGTTGAGGTCGAAATAGATGCAGAACAGGCCAATAATTACATATTTATTAGTCACAAACCTATATACCCCCATTACCAGCAATAGAAACAAAAAGCTATTGGCAAAATAGGAATATCTATCGTAAAAAACATACAATTCCGGCCCAGGGAAAGACAGTGGTATCAAAAACAACAATGAAACTAAACCCAAAATAAAGAGCAGGAACATAAGCTTGTCGTAATAGGTCAGCTTACGGAAACGCAGGAGTATATACCCGAAAGTAAGTAGCCCGACACCATAAATTGCATACAGCACAGTTTCCGATTCATATGCTCCGTAGATTGCTTTTTTGGCTTCCAAAGAAAAATAACGGCCAAGGAACAAGATATGAAAGAGGTATTTGGGGAGCTTTGCAAGATATTGAACCAATGTTTGGTTTACCTCCAGCTTATGCGGCTTAAA
>CAIWHI010000739.1 GCA_903912435.1 uncultured Bacteroidota bacterium
AGTTAAATGTGGATAAATAGTGAAATGAAAAAAGCACATCCAGAATATCCGGATGTGCTTTTAAAAGTGTCTAAAGCTAAATTATTTTAGTATATCCCTTGAGATTACCAGTTTCTGTATTTCTGAGGTACCCTCACCTATAGTACATAACTTACTGTCACGGTAATATTTTTCAACTGGGAAGTCCTTGGTATAACCGTAGCCACCAAAAATCTGAACAGCATCGGTTGAAACCCTTACTGCAACTTCCGAAGCATAATATTTAGCCATTGCCGACTCCTTAGTCATTTTTTCGCCACGGTTTTTTAGGTCAGCAGCCTGATAGATGAGCATTTCAGAAGCCTCAATCTGAGTAGCCATATCTGCCAATTTAAAGGCAATAGCCTGGAAATTAGATATTGGCTGGTCGAACTGTTGGCGCTCTTTTGAATATTTTAAAGATGCTTCATAAGCACCCTTGGCGATACCTAATGCAAGAGATGCGATGGAAATACGGCCTCCATCTAATACTTTCATAGCCTGGTGGAAACCATCACCTACCGGACCCATACGCTGAGCATCAGAAATACGGCAATTGTCGAAAACCAATTCGGCGGTTTCACTGGCACGCATACCTAATTTGTTTTCTTTCTTGCCTGCGGCAAAACCTGGTGTTCCGCGCTCTACTATAAAAGCAGTAGTATTGTTTTTAGTGCGAGGCTCACCTGTACGTGCAAGTACTACGGCTACATTACCACTGATACCATGTGTAATCCAATTCTTCGTGCCATTCAGAACCCAGTCATCACCATCTTTCACGGCCTGGCAACGCATATTGCCAGCATCACTTCCTGTATTGGCTTCGGTTAAACCCCATGCACCAATCCACTCACCAGACGCAAGTTTAGGTAAATATTTCCTCTTTTGCTCCTCGTTGCCGAAGTACATAATGTGACCGGTACATAATGAATTATGTGCTGCTACAGAAAGACCTATAGAACCACAAACCTTAGCTATTTCGCTAATGATAGTAATGTATTCAAAATAACCAAGGCCCGAGCCACCATATTCAGTAGGTACCAAAACGCCCATTAAGCCCAGCTCACCCATTTTGTGAAAAAGGTCGATAGGGAATTTTTGGGTTTCATCCCAAACCATCATATCAGGACGAATATGTTTGTTGGCAAAGTCACGGATCATTTCCGCAATAGAAATTTGTGCTTCAGAATATGTAAAATCCATAAAAGAGAGTGTCGGAGTAATAATTACCGCAATTTTACGACATTTTTTTTGGATTATTAGTGATTGAAAAAAGGTAAATGTTAGGTAGGGGTAAACTCAATTTCTAATCGTGTCCACAGGCCCTATTACCAGATGCTGTTTCAATAGTATCATCAGGGTATCGGGGAAATGCCGCAACTCACTCAATTGGTCTATTGTAAGAAATGGACCTTCATTTTTTCGGTGTTCTAAAATAAGGTGGGCAGTTGCCGGGCCAATTCCTTTTAATCGTACAAGGGTAGTAGAATCAGCATTGTTGAGGTTGATAATATCAGGTAGTGGATTGGGGTTATCATCACTGGCATCCTGATAATCCTTCTTAATTCGGGATGAATTTTCAGGGTGCAGTTCTTTAAAGCGTTCCCAGGCTGCCATTAGTGCCTCATTCTTTTGCTTGTCTTCTTTAGGATGAATAAAGTAGGGAAGTGAGAGTCTTATAATTGTCAAGAAGGCGAGTAAAGATAACAAACCTAAAAGGCCAAAACGCTCCGTTCGTGTAAAAGTGATATAAGATTTTGCCTCTTTTTTCATTAATTCCGGGATGCCATTTCGTTATTATTCTTGTAAATAAAGGTCACTTGATCAATTCCTTATATTCAGCATTCGATATCATTTTATAATCGGTTGGTATTCTGAATACTGCATTTTCTATTGGCCCAGGTACTACCTGTAGGGCTTCAAACTCCATAATTACATCTGCTGATTCATTGTAGGAGAATTTTAACGGGAGAAAATTTGCTTCAGGGAATCTTTCAAACACAATTTGTGAGGCAGGTTGCCATATCTTAGTGTAGATAATTTCCCCACTATTACCATCACTATACTTTATATTGGCATGATAGGCTGCATTTCCGGCAATATTCTCCTTATTAG
>CAIWHI010000740.1 GCA_903912435.1 uncultured Bacteroidota bacterium
CGATGTTCCGGCAGGGACATCCGGAACTAATAATAAAACTCCTTTTCCAAAGGCATTCACCATCCCCAAGCTTATCCAAAATTCCCCAAGCCCCAAAAAAACAATTCTGCAAATTCTTTAATTCTGCAAATTCTGATTCAAAAATTAGATTTCAGCAGAATCAAAATCCCACCCAAAACCCGCCAAAAATAATTGCCCGAAAACAATTAATTAACTTGCAACTACAGAGGAATAAACCATATTTTTGCATGCTTTTCAGAAAGCCGCGATTCAATATAGAGTCCCTTTGCGGTGGACTCTTTTCATTCAAAATAGAAAAAATATGGTAAGCGATGCTGGTTCAGGACATGAGGGAGAAAATTCTGGAAGGCGACTTGAGCGAGTTGCTTCACCACAGCAAAGATGAAGACTATCCTGCTGAGGTAGCCAAACTATTGGGTACCCTGCCTCAGGACCATGCTATTAATACCTTTCTGGCACTGCCAGAGGGTGTACAAACCAAAATATTTGCCTTTCTCGACCATGTGCTGCAAAGCAGTATTATGGAAGAACTGCCCCGGCCCAAAATATCGAATATCCTTAATAACCTGGAGTCTAACGACAGGGTGGCATTTTTCGATACCCTCGACGGTATCCAGGTTACTGAATACCTCAACCTGCTGAATGATAAGAACCGCCTGGCTACCTACGACTTGTTGGGTTATCCCGAGCAGAGCGTAGCCCGCCTTATAAATACCAATTTTACTACTGTTCGCAAAGAATGGACCATAGGCCAGGCCATAGAGCACCTGCGCCGCTATTATACTGATACCCCTGCCGCCAATGTGATATTTGTTGTAGATAACAATGGCAAACTGGTGGACGATATTCCTATACGCCGCCTGGTGCTGAATGACCACAACAAAACCATTGAGGACATTATGGACGGCTTCTATGTGAAGCTGGAAATACAGGACAGTATAGACGAGGCCATCCAGAAATTTAAGGAGTACGACCGTGTGGCCCTACCTGTTACCAATAGCAATAACATTGTGATGGGGGTGGTGACCATTGATGACGTGATTGATGAGGCCGAAGAAAAAGACACAAAGGAAATGCAACAATTCGGTGGTCTTGAATCGCTGGATTTGCCATATGTGAAAACGGGCTTCTTTACCATGATCCAAAAAAGGGCGGGCTGGCTCATTATCCTCTTCCTTAGTGAAATGCTCACGGCTACAGCCATGCAGCACTTCCAAAACGAGCTGGATAAGGTGCTCGTACTCACCATGTTTGTGCCCTTGATTATGTCTAGCGGCGGTAATAGTGGTTCGCAGGCAGCAACGCTGATTATTCGCGCAATGGCCCTTAAAGAACTTAGCCCCCGCGATTGGTGGTATGTAATGCGTCGTGAGTTGTTTTCGGGTCTTACCCTGGGTATCATATTAGGCACCATAGGTTTTATCCGCATAGCCATTTGGCAATACCTCAATATCTGGAACTATAATATCCACTCCATCACCCAGGCTCATGGCAATGTCCCTTTGGGTGGCCTTGCCGGGAGCTGGATGCTGGTGGCCTTCACCGTATCACTATCCCTAATAGGCATTGTGATGTGGGGAACCCTCAGTGGCTCTATGATACCTATGCTCCTCAAGAAATTCAAACTTGACCCTGCCACTTCCTCAGCCCCATTTGTAGCTACCCTTGTGGACGTTACGGGTCTGATTATTTTCTTCAGCGTAGCAGCTATGATTTTACACCTTTAAAAGTCAAAAGTTAAAAGTCAAAAGTTAAAACACATTTTTTTAGATAAAAAGTCAAAAAAGTCCTTTCGGGGGCTTTTTTTATTTAATCCCTAACTCAGAAGTTTGATTACGTAATCTATCGATAAAACTTAAGCCAGCATTTGTTTTGCTGGGTTTTTGTTGTAGATTTGCGATTACGTAACTACGTAATCTAATGGC
>CAIWHI010000741.1 GCA_903912435.1 uncultured Bacteroidota bacterium
AGACAAGCTAATATGCCATCTCCGCCAAAATTCAGCTATGTCGCGACTAAAATATGGAAATGCAAAATTGCGCAACAACTCTATACCAAACAAACGTGCAGTACCTAGAGCTATATCAGAATATCCCGAAAAGTCGCAATAGATCTGAAAAGTAAAAAACAATGCGCCCATTACATGGGTACTGCCACTATAAAAGGATGAATTATTGAAAATGATATTAGCGAAATCAGCACAATTATCAGCAATAACCATTTTCTTAAAAAGACCCCATAGTATTTGTTTTAATCCATCTATAGCTTTAGTATAACTAAACTGACGGGGCTTCTGAATTTGCGGTAGCAAATGGGTAGCCCTTTCAATGGGGCCGGCAACAAGCAACGGAAAGAAACTCACAAATACCGAATACTCCACAAAATTCCTTACAGGCTTTATTTTATTTTTGTAAACATCAATTACATAAGAAAGACCATGAAAAGTATAAAAGGAGATGCCAACCGGCAAAATTATTTTTAGCGTCCAGAAGCTGGTATGCACTCCACTCTGTGCAAGGAAATTAGCCAGAGATCCAATAAAGAAATTATAGTACTTAAATATGCCTAAAAAACCCAGATTAACACTAATACTCAACCAAAACCAAAATTTCTTCATACCCTCGATACGGGCATTGTACATCTTTAGTCCGGTATAATAATCAAGTAAGGTAGAAAAGATAAGTAAGAAAAGAAACCGGTAATCCCAGCAAGCATAAAAGAAATAACTTGCAACAAGTAGCAACAAATTTTGGTGTAAAAGCTTGCGATTGGTAAAAAACCAATATAACACAAAAACTATAGGCAGAAATAGTGCGAAGGCAAATGAATTAAATAGCATATTTCAATTTAGTATCTGTATTAATAGCAAGTAAGGAAATGTTAATAAAATAAGGCATGTAATAGAACTCAGGGACTTTGCTTTTATGCAAGGTACAATATCCGTGAATAGTGAGCTATTTAAGGAGTTTTGTAACTCAGCAGAAAAGGGAAAGAACAATTCAAATAGTATACTTTATTTATTCGTCGTTCCTAGGGCATCAAATATGATACCTAATTAGGTTGCAAAAATAAGCGGATTATTTGATTAGCAACACAATTTGCCATTTTTAGTATTTCCCTGTATATCGAAGGGGTATATTAGCTAATGAAAATCAGTATAAAACCCTTGATTTTATAATAAGAAAAGCTTAAATTTGTTATACTTTATCTGTTAATCATAAAATCAGCTTCTCATGGTAAAAAATCTACTTCTTTTAATTACTCTCCTTTTTATGAACCAGGCAAATGCTCAAAACCTTGTTTTGAATGGTAGTGCCGAACTCTTTGATGCTGCCACTCATGCCCCTGCCAATTGGAATGGAAATAATTTGTGGCAAAGTTCTCTTGCGGGTGCTGGCCTGGTAGATACTGTGACAGATGGGCAATATTTCTTCTACGCTTCCGGATCAGCACAAGATACTTTATGGCAGGATGTAGATGTATCATCCTACTCCTCAGCCATAGATGCATCCGGGCAATACTTCTCATTTTCTGCTTTAGTACAGTGTTTCCCACAAGGATATGGATCATCAGATCAATCACGCTGCATTGTTCAATGCTTCAATTCAGCTAAAACAGTAGTACTCCACACCTACGATAGCGACACAATCTCCTCAATGGGCGTTTGGCTCCGGATATTCAATAGTTTTCTTGCTCCCACAGGTACGCGATTTGTGCGTATCAAACTGGCTGCCAACCGACGCTCAGGATTTGCCAACGATGGCTATTTCGATGCTATCAGTTTGGTGCCGGGTAATAATTCGGGCATTAATAACGCACTAAATAATTTCGCAGTAAATATATTCCCAAATCCAGCAGGTGATGAATTTTCAGTAACTAATGCCAGGGGAGGCGCACTAACTATTACAGATATTGCAGGCCACCAGGTTTATAACGCCTCTGTACTAAGTGCCGATCAAACTTACAATATCGCCTTCCTAAAGCAGGGAATGTATTTTGTACAGGTTATGAATAATGGTAAAACCAAAATGGAGAAATTGGTAAAGAACTAATAAGCTATTAATACTTCTTAAGTCTACGGAAATTTGAAAAACAGATCAAAAATAAGGAACATAAATTCCCTCATTATGCCAGGTTCTATATCAACAATTGGCAACCTGCAAATAATTGCTACATAAAGCACATAATGCTTTGCAGCCAATTTAAGTCCTGGCCCTGGCGGTATTGTATTAGGAGGAAAAGTACAAGACAATTATAAGGTCATTTTTTATAATCAGCCCCGAAGTAAATATCACTTACATAAAACAAAAGAAGCGCCCATCAGGACGCTTCTTTTGTTTTATATAACCGCGACTATTAACGGAAAGTATTATTACGGTTGTAATTATCTTCAAAACGTGGACACATAATTGGGTCACGTGGGTTTCTAGCATGCTCGTAATGACCGCGTACATAGATGGTTATTTCGCTCGCACTGGCCCCACTACCTGCGCCATTTGATAGCGTAGATACATTGTTATCATAAGAATAACCAAAAGAAACATCTTTATAATCAATCTTAAAGGTGGGGATAAACGCGTCACCTATTCTGTAGAAAGCACCGAAATGGAAGGCGAAAATACTTGGCAATCCTGCCGGGATACTCTTGTAAGTAAATAAACCGCCAATTATCCCTTCTGAATAGGGCTGCTGATAACTGTAATTACCCTGAAATGCAACACCAAAAGACTCTGTAATAGGCAAATTTAATCCAGCACTACCCTGCCACTTAATCGGCATTTTTGATGAATTGGCATCACCTGCAAATATTACTGAAGGACTATTTAAGTGATAAGCACTTACACCCAAATAATAATTATAACGACCATTGAAATCTAAAGAACTATTCAAACTAACCCCGGCACCTACATCATAATTAATCATACTCTTAAATGAAGATGTTTCTAGAGTAGGATTAGCTGAATTATATCCCCCATTTTGATATTGTGTACCAAAAGTCATTAAACTTTGGTCAACAGATCTCGACAATATACCACCGGTAAGGCCCACTGACAAATATGTAAAATGCTGATCATCCAGAGCCTTATTAAAAGCAACGGCAGGATAAATCTGTGTACTTGTGAAATTAATGGTACCAGCTTTATCATAAGTAGCCAAAAAACCAAAACTTAAGTAATCTCCCAATTCACGGTTTACCAGTACCCTTGTTTCACCTGAAAGCATAACAGTATTATAAGGAACAGCTACAGTACCCCATTGGCTTCTGTAGTCCATGCCAAACTTATAATCACCACTATAAATTCCGGTAAGTCCGGGATTCCTCAATATAGCATTTTCGTAAAACTGTGAAAAATGTATATCCTGGGCACTGCTTCCTATACTCAAGCCTAACAATGCACTAGCAGCTAATATGGTTAAATGTCTTTTCATTTCTCTTATTTTGACCTAATTACCAACCGTTTTCACAGTCTAAACAAAATTGTCTCAATCGAAGCTTACTCATTTGGTTCCTGCTAAACACATTAACATTAGCAGATATTGACAAATACTATTTGTCTTTTATCATCGGACGATAGAAACATCACCCTTATAATGATAAACTGCACCCAATTCACAAACTGCATCTACAATATATACAAAGACATCAGGCTCTAATACATAACCCTTATAGGTACCATCCCATCCCAGACCTGGCTGGTTAGGCTGTATATTACTGGTTTGGAATACTAATTCTCCCCAACGATTGTATATACTGAATCTTGTAATCAAGCTGATACCCTTTGCACTTACAAAGAAGAGGTCATTAACACCATCACCATTTGGAGTGAATGTATTTGGCAACCATACTTCGCTATTGTCGCAGAATATATTAATAGTTATGTCAGACGAATCAGTACAACCATGGTCGGACACAACCACTAAGTGATAGGTCGTATTTACTGATGGTGTAGCAATTGGGTTGAAACAAGTATCGCAACTTAGAGATATACCATTTGTCCAAAAATACTTGGCAATTGTATCATTCGTAGTAATTGCAGTTAACTGCACTGCCGTACCAGCCACCACAGATTGTGGTGAAGGCGGAGTAATATGCAGATCAGGAATAGGGTCAACCCTAACTACTACAGGTATTGTATCCTTGAAACATACGTTCTCTGTAATGATTACTGAATAAACTGTTGTAACATCAGGATTTGCCTTTGGATTAGGACTGGATGGATCATCCAAAGCAAATGCAGGAATCCACTCATAAGAAGGTATATCCAAATTACCCACGAGGCTATGACTTGTAGCATGCAGTTGGGCTACACCACCAATACATATAATTGTATCCCTGCTTGCCCAATCCACATTGGTATCTAATACTGAAACCCTTACATCAATTGAATCCTTACATCCATACTTGCTTGTACCTACTAACTTATAAACCATATTAATGGTATCAGTTGCAATTGGGTTACTACAAGTATCACAATTCAGGAAGTAAGGTGGAGACCAGATATAAGACCATGCACCAAATGCGTATAATTGCTTAGGAGTACCCTTACAAACAATGGTTGGATTCTCCAACATGGTCAATATTGGCAATGGATTAACTGTTACTGTAAAGTGTAGAGAATCTTTGCAACCCCATGCATCAATAGCTATAGCAGTATACCTTGTTGTTGTATCCGGACATGCAACTACAGTATCACATATTGTGCAGTTCAAGCCTCGTGCAGGACTCCATGCAAAGTGACTATTATCACGTCCTGAAGCTCTCAATGTGTCACAAGCACCAATACAAATACTATCAAGCCCAATTACCTTCATGTGATTCAATAAGGTATCTACTACCAGTCTGAATGTAATTGTGTCCTTACAACCAAATAATGAAGTACCAATAACTGTATAAGTAGTACTTACTGATGGAGTAGCGACTGTTGTAGGTCCTGTAGTTGTTGCCAGTGCATAAGCCGGAGCCCATGTATAAGAAAGAGCACCAGTAAGATGTACCGTATCTCTTTGACCCACACAAACTGCACCATGGTCTGGTGTAGCAACAACGGTTGGTGGTGGATAAACGATAAATGATCTGCCTATTTTACATCCTGTTGCAGTAAATGTGTAATAAACAGTATCTGTACCTGCTAGGAAGCCATGTATTCTACCGGTATTCCTGTTAATAGTATCTATAGCCAGATTAGAAACTGACCACAACCCACCAGGTGAGCTATCATGAAGTACCGTATCGAAAGTGATACATACTCCCGGTGCTCCGGTAATTGGGTTTGGTAATGGATTAACCAGTACTGTATCAGTAACGTAACAACCCGTTGTATCAATAGTAAAACTAATAACCGCTGTACCAGCTCCTACACCTGTTACAACACCCGAAGTATCAACTGTAGCAACGGTAGTAGGGGTTGAAGACCAATGTCCGAATGGAGTAGTTTCATTAAATGTTGTTGTTTCCAGCTTACACATTACTGGTATACCGGTAATAGGGTTTGGCAATGGATTTACATTAATTGTAACTGTCTGTATACATCCTGTTGGCCTGGTATAAGTAATTACAGCACTACCTACCTGCAAACCTGTATCAATACCACCTGCACTAATATTTACTGTTAGTGGATCACTGCTACTCCAGGTACCACCAGATACACTTACTGTTAGGTGACCGGTAAATCCAAGACAGAGATTAGATACCCCGCCAATTACAGGATTTGCGTTTATTGTAATGGTATCAGTGGCCAAACAACCTGTTGATAAAGTATAAGTAAGTACTGCTGTTCCATACCCTCCGGCATTAATTAATCCGGTTACAGGATCAATACTTGCTACAGTAGGTGGATTGACCGTCCATGTACCGCCGGTAGTTGGTAGAACTGAGTATATTATCGGTGAGGCATATTGACAAATAGGTGAAGGACCTGTTATTGGATTTGGCAATGGATTAACTGTTACGGTATATGTAGCAATACAACCTGATGGTAAGCCATAAGTAATAATAGAAACACCGGCAGAAACGCCAAATACATTACCAACCACATCTACTGTATCAATTGAAAGACAACAAGTAGACCATATTCCTAAACTACCATGTGTAGTATCGAATAAGGTAATAGTACTTCCTACACAAACCGCAGTATCACCGAAGATAGGAGTGAATGGATTGACAGTAATAGTATCATATGCATTACAGCCAGCAGCATTGGTATAAGTAATAATGCTGGTTCCTTCTGATATACCATATAATTGCCCAAATACACTAGTTGAGAAAGTATCAACTGCAAGGTTACTGGCAGACCATGTTCCAGGGAAGAGAGGGTCTGTTAGTAAGATGGAGTCTCCAAGGCATATATGTCTTGGACCTACAATGTCTTCACGACCAAACACATTAATAGGCCATCTGCCAGTGCATCTGCCACCTACTGTATAAAAAATTGTTGTTGAACCTGTAATACCAGGAACAGAAGTTCCTGTCCAAAGTGCAGATGTATCAGTAAGTACCGTACTAGTTGCAAGAGCAGGATTAAGTATCGTCCATACACCAAAGGGAACATCTGCTGTATCAATTATTGACATACCTTGACAAACAGCTAATGGACCATGAATATGTGGCAGAGGGTAAACAGTAACTACAAATAATGGAGAGGTACAACCAGTGCTTAATTTATAAGATATCGTAGCTGTACCGGCAGCAATACCAGTAACTAAACCAGTAACTGAATCTATTGAGGCAATTAAACGATTATTACTATACCATCTGCCTCCACTCATTGAAATATGTAATGATGATGAATCACCCTGACAATAAGTTGCTGTTCCTGTTATTAAACCAGGAGTAGAATCAACCCTTACGGAATCAGTAACATAACATCCGGTTAAAGAATTGGTATAAGTAATTTGAACTTCACCGGCAGTAAATCCGGTAACATAACCAGATACATCAACATACGCACTTCCGCCAGGTGACCAAGTCCATACACCGGAAGAACCTGCTGATGTATCTATCAAATGAATTGCACTACCTCCTATACATACAGCCGTGTCGCCTAAAATTGGTGCAGGAAGAGAAT
>CAIWHI010000742.1 GCA_903912435.1 uncultured Bacteroidota bacterium
CCGTAATACCCAAGGCTTGTTTTACAGATTGAGGTCGAAGATGGATGAATATGCCTGGTATTGGCATATAACATACCTACCTGAGTAATATTAAGCGATCCGTCTATCCTTCCAATAAAAGTATGACCTGACCCAGGTTCGTATTGGTAATAACCTGTTATTGTAAATCCGTCCTGTGTTTCAATTGCATCTTCAACAACGTAAAATTCACTAAAACCCAGGTCGAAATTCTTTTGCGATGATATTGCCCCATTTGCCTCGAATTTAATTAATGTATTGTTTGGAGGTGGGAAATTATTGCATTGTATATATCCACCGTCGCTTGTTTGGTGAATGGTTTCTCCTGGTACATTTGTAGACCAATCAATACTGCCATCATTTCTCAATTTTGCTGTTCGCTTTCCAGCCACAATATACCCCCCATCAGTTGTTTGTTCTATGTATTTAAAGCCAATTGAGTCTCCATAAGTCCTTTCCCATTCTATATTGCCACTGCCATCTAATTTTATTACCCACGTGCCTGTTACGCCTCCATTGCCGGCAAGATCGCCATTAGTGGAATTTGTATGTCCAAGGGCTATAAAACCGCCATCTGCAGTTTGCTTTACACAAAAGATTTGGTCAGTTGAATCCCCACCATAACACTTTTGCCATATTATTGGCGGTGCTTGTGCGAATACGTGAATTGGGGCTATTGCTAATGATGCCAAAAATAGAAATAGGTATAAACAGGATTTCATGGAATATATTTTAGCAAGTATAACGATTTTAGGGCATGTTTATTGTGAGAATATTTGATTTTGCCAGATAAATAATTTGAATCATTATTTGGCTTTAAAGGTAAGGGTTTAGTAACCAGATAGATTTAGGAAAATAAACTCGCCAAAATTGCGGTCTGACCGCGGAAAGCGGTGCTGACCGCAATTTTTTCATCATCGGATTTTTGGTATTTTTTAGAGTGATAATTGGTAATTATAATTGGCTTGGTGAAGTGGAATGCCGGATGCAATCCGGAGGATTTGTAGACTGGAGTGGTCCTAGCGGAATACGTGCCCATTTGGTCGGGATTAAAAATCCCGACCAGCTCAAAGTGAGGTATAACTCCTAAATTAGCAATAATAAAAACCTGTTATCGTTATGGCTATTAACAGTAAAACAGATAAAGATAAGTATGCCAATTATCGTTATGAAATTGTGACCCCCGAAGAACTTCGTGAGGCAGAGTGGCTAATTTCACAAGTGGATTATAAAGACATGCAGGATTATTTGGATAGGGTAACCAGAGTCGAAATTAGCATTATGAAGGATGCAGATGCTAAAAAGATAAAAGCAGCAAGGAAAAGACAATTAACTGCCAAAAGAAAAAATGCAGCTTAATAAATATTGATTTATTTCACATAAAAAAATCACCACTCTTTCGCGTGGTGATTTTTTAGTTGTAAATAGTATTGTAATTAGATTTCTGTATGTAGTGCTTTCCATAGCATATCCTTGAGCTCCATTATGCCGATGTTGGCGAGGGAGGATATGAAAATATGGGGTACCTCTTCAGGTAGGGTTTCTTCAATGGCCTGCCTTAGTTCTTCATCAAGCATATCGCATTTGCTTATGGCAATGATTATTTGCTTGTGTAGCATTTCAGGGTTGTATTGTTCCAGCTCATTGAGCAGGATTTCATACTCGTTGGCTATATCGCTACTATCGGCAGGTATCAGGAAAAGCAATACCGAGTTGCGCTCAATATGCCGCAGGAACCTATGCCCCAGTCCCTTGCCTTCCGCTGCACCTTCTATAATACCAGGTAAGTCGGCCATGCAAAAGGAGCGGTTGTCCCTGTAGGGTACTATACCCAACTGAGGGGTAAGCGTAGTAAAAGCGTAATTGGCTATCTTGGGTTTGGCAGCACTTACTACTGATAATAGGGTGCTCTTGCCTGCATTAGGAAAACCTACAAGCCCTACATCGGCCAATATTTTTAATTCCAGTTGTTTCCAGCCTTCACTACCCATTTCACCGGGTTGGGCATATTCTGGTGCCTGATTGGTTGATGTGGCAAAGTTTACGTTGCCCAAACCACCTCGGCCACCCGGAACCCAGATTACTTCTTCCCCGTCATGCAGGATTTCGGCTTCTACTTCTCCAGTCTCCTCATCGCGGGCTATGGTGCCAAGTGGCACTTCGAGAATGATGTCTTTCCCATCATGCCCGGTACAATTATTTTTAATGCCATTATCCCCGTCATCGGCATGTACGTTTTTGTAATAACGCATGTGCAGGAGGGTCCAAAGCTGGTTATTGCCTTTAAGGATAATGTGTCCTCCACGGCCTCCGTTGCCACCATCGGGGCCGGCCATAGGGTTAAACTTGGTACGTGCGAAGTGTGCACTTCCCGCTCCACCTTTTCCGGAGCGGCAAAAAATACGTATATGGTCTACAAAATTTCCTTTCTCCACTATGCTACGGGTAACAAATACTTATTGATGTTCTTGGTCAATAATTTGAATGTTTCTGGAATTGGGTTGTCACCTGCCACACGCTCCAGTTTGCCCTGGGTTTCGTAATAGTCTGCTACAGGCTGTGTCTTAAGGTGGTATTCCTTAATGCGCTTAGTGATTACCTCTTCGGTATCGTCACTACGGCCTGATGTCTGGCCACGGAGAACAAGCCTTTTAATAAGGTCAGTTTCATTTACTTCCAAAGAAAGAACCAGGTTGATACTGGTGTTCTTAAACTCAAGCAATTTGTCCAGAGATTCAGCCTGGTTGCGGGTGCGTGGGAAACCATCGAAAATAAAGCCTCTTGCATCAGGATTTTCATCTATCTTGCTATCTATCATACCTATCACCACCTCATCGGGTACCAGCATACCCTGATCCATATATTTCTTTGCTTCGGTTCCTAATGGTGTGTGCCTGCTTACTTCATCGCGTAGCAGGTCGCCTGTAGAAATGTGTTGCAGATTGTAAGTAGTAACTATGTTTTCAGACTGGGTGCCTTTACCACTACCGGGGGGGCCAAATAAAACTAAATTGAACATGAACTATTAATTGGTTGACCTTGCAAAAATAACCATACTTGGTGAATACTAGGTAATAATTTAAAGAATAAGCATAATAATAACAAAATAGCCATGGAAATGTTATCAGGGGGGTTATTAGGAATAACCTTATACAATTGCCCTAGTATTGAGCTCAAAACCTTCTTTTTGAAGGATTTTATTAAGTATTGGCTATAAAATGAAGCAATTGTTATATTAATTGCGAGAATTATGTAATATTTTCACCTAAAAGCCGCAGGATATATTGCTACTAAAAATATTGTTATAATTCAAATTAAGCCCAAATGAATTGGGATACACCAACTTTATGATTTATTTTTGGGTTTTTCAACCAAATATCTTGTTTTATTCATGTCTTATAGGCTAGACTAAAACTTGTAATTTTTATGAATAAAATTGCACTTATTACCTTACTGATACTCTCCTTATGCGCTGGAGATGTTGCTGCCCGCCCTGGGTATCGTATACATTTGAAAATAGATGGAGTGAAGGATTCTATGGTTTATTTGGCCCATTATTATGGTAAGCCAATGCCTACCATCTTCAAAAGGGATAGTGCCCGATTTGACAAAAAAGGTAATGCTGAGTTTAAATCAGATGATGAAACCTTTGTAGGTGGAATATATATGATGCTACTATCAGACCGCAAGACTTACTTTGAAATATTATTGAATAATGGAGATGACTATAGTATATTAGCTCCAATTAATAATTTACCAGAAGGCATAAAATTCACTAATTCGCCAGTGAATGATGATTTCAAAGCATATACCGAATTCCTGAAAGGGTATGCTGCTACCCAGCAAGGGTTTGAAAAGGAGTTTAAGGCCGCAAAAAACCTTGCTGATACCCAGGCAGTACGTAAAAAATCAGCAGGTTCATCTAAGGTTTTGATAAACTATCGAAGGGATTATTTGAAAACACATCCTAATTCTTTGCTGTCAGTGATTTTTAAGGGATTAGAAATACCACAGATTCCAGAAGGGCCGCATCTGCTTGAAGATGGCAAAACCAAAGATTCATCTTTTGCCTACAGGTATTACAAGGGGCATTTTTGGGATGGGTATGATTTCCAGGACGACAGGCTGGTACATGCCCCTATAATTGATGCCAAGCTTGATGAGTATTTTAATAAACTGGTAATGCCCTGGCCAGATAGTATAGAGCATGAGGCTGATGTGTTACTAAAAAAAGCAAAGGGTACAAAACATAACTTCAAATATGTTTTGTGGTGGCTTACCCGTTATGCTGAGAATAGTAAGGTAATGGGTATGGACGAGGTGCTTGTGTACCTGGTGGAGAACTACTATATGAAGGGTGATGCTTTTTGGCTAAGTAACGATGAATTAGTGAAATATGAAGACAGGGCAATGAAAATAGCTCCGAATGTGCTGGGCAATGTGGCACCTGTAATGAAGTTGCCCAATGTGATGAATGCCAATGAAGAAATATTGCATAGTGGCAAAGCAAAATTCACATTGGTGATTTTTTACTCACCTACATGTGGCCATTGCCAAACCGAAATACCATCAATAGATTCACTTTATAGAAAAGTATTGAAGGCTAAGGGATGTAAGGTGTATACTGTAGCTACTGAGGGAGATGAAAAAGCAATAAAGGATTTCATCACCAAAAACAAGTTGGAAGACTGGACCAATACCTGGGACCCCGGACGAACAGGCGACTGGAGGGGCAAGTATGATGTTTATAGCACCCCCAGCATCTACCTGCTCGATGACAGGAAAATAATAAGAGGCAAAAAACTGGACCATAGTAATATTGGCTCATTAATAGATATGCTGGAACTAAAGGAAAAAAACAAAAAATAGACAAACAAAAACAAAGCAAAAAATCCTAAAATGAATACAAATAAGATGCGAAAATTGGTGTTAATCTGTCTGGCTTCAGGCATTAGTGCGCTATCGGTAAATGCACAACCTTTATTTACTTACGGTTCAAATTCCGTTTCTAAAGATGACTTTTTACGTGTTTACAAGAAGAACAGCATCAATAAGAAACCAGATATGAGCGATACGGCATTGCGCAGTTATCTGCAATTGTATGGTTTGTTCCGGATGAAGGTAGCCGAGGCTGACAAGCAGAAATTGGATACTGTAGCTACCATTGACCATGAGTTAGACAACTACCGTAAACAACTGGCTAAAAATTACCTCACTGATGAGCAGGTAACCAATAAGCTGATAAAAGAAGCCTACGACCGTATGAAGGAGAATGTGCATGTGGCCCATATCCTTATTGCATGCAATCCGGGTAGTGATACTACCGGTCCTGCACATAAAATTGACAGCATCTACCATGTAATTGATAGTAAGAAGGCTGATTTTGAAACAATGGCAAAACAGTTTTCTGATGATAAGGGGTCAAAAGATAATGGCGGTGACCTGGCTTATATGACGGGTATGCAATACATCTATAGTTTTGAAAATGTGGCTTACAATACACCAGTAGGTAAAATATCTAAACCATTCAAAACACAGTTTGGCTATCACATTGTGAAAGTGCTTGACCGTCGTGCCGACCGTGGTACTGTGAAAGTGGCTCAGATAATGATTGCCGTGCAGAAATCTAAGGGTGAGGAAGGTGCAGCCGCAGGTAAAAAACGTGCTGATAGCGTAGTAGCCATGATAAAAGGCGGTACTAATTTCTATGACCTGGTTAAGAAATATTCTGATGACCAATATACGGTGAATGATAGTGGTATGATGAAGCCTTTCAGTGTGGGTAAAATGGTGTTGCCATTTGAAAATGCTGCATTTGGCTTGAAGAAACCAGGTGATGTTTCGGAACCAGTTAGGACTGAATATGGTTACCATATCATCAAATTGATTAGCAAAACTCCTTTGCAACCTTATGATAGCATCTATCCACAGTTGAAGCATAAGGTGGAAAATGATGCAAGGGCGCAAACTGCAAGGGATATTTTCTTTAATAAAATAAAGGAAAAGAATGGCTTTAAGGAGAATAAGGAAAATATCACTGAAATATGCAATAAGCTGATAGAAATACCTGATACCGGTGCTAATGCCAAGCTGATAAAATATGAAAACTACCGAACAATGAATAAGGTAGTATTTGTATTGGCGGGTAAGAATTACTTACAGAGCGATTTTGCCAAATATCTGGAAACATTGACACGTGGTAAACTGAATGGTGTGAAAACAGCAGTGGTTCATGATGGCTACAATATGTATGTTAATACAGTAGTAAATGATTTTGAAGAGCACAAACTGGTAGAAGAAAATCCTGAATTCAAATTATTAATGGAAGAATACCGTGATGGTATTATGCTGTTTGAGTTGATGGACAGGAATGTATGGAGCAAGGCATCTCATGATTCAACCGGATTGAAAACTTTCTATGAAGGACATAAGGCGAAATACATGTGGGAACCAGGATTTGAAGGCTCTGTATACAAATTCAAGAATAAGGATGCTCTTGATTCTGCCACTTCTATGATAATGAGTGGCAAAACTACTGATGAGCAATTGGCTAAGGAAATGAATACATCCAATGCTCCTGACAGGGTAACTATTCAGAGAGGTCGTTATGAGTTCTCCCGTTTCAAAGATGTGACTTTGGCTGAACTACAGGCTAGCAAAACCAAAATGATACCAGCCGCAAATGGTGCTTATACATTGATTGTTGCCCGTGAGGTTTATCCAGGTCAGGGTCAGAAAACGCTTGATGAAGCACGTGGTTATGTAGTTGCTGAATATCAGGATTTCCTGGAGAAACAGTGGAATGAAAAAATGCGTCAGCAATACCCAATGAAGGTTAACGATAAGGTGTTTAATAGCATGGTGAAGAAATAAGATTTTTATCTTTAATAAATTAGCAATGCCATACCCTGGAGGTATGGCATTGTTGTTTTTAGGTGAAGAAAATATAATAAATGTGAAATTTGGTTTGCTTATTTGATTTTGGAATAAGGAAAAACTATCTTTATATCAAATCTTGATTATGAAAAACATAGTGCTAATAATTTCTGCTTTCATTATTACTACTTTATTTGCTAGTTGTGACTTGTCACACTATCCAATTGATGACCCTGCTATTACAAAAATAGATAGTGGATTGCTGGGGAAATGGAGAGAAAAAAGTAAAAAGGGAGATAAGGACTTTATCACCATTACGAGGTTGAATGACTACAAATACAGTATTGTGGATAAGGAAAAAGGTAAAAAATCAGAGGCTATGCCGGCTCATATATCGGTGATAAATAATGCCCGTTTTTTGAATTTGTTTATTAAGGATTCTTCTGATGAAGGTTATATGTTTTATCGAATTCATAATATTGATTCAAAGGCAGGTACATTTTCCTTTTCAACTGTCAAGGATTCTATAATACAATATTTATATAGTCCTGCTGAGGTACGGCGTTATTTTGCTAATAGACTTGATGACCCAGCCTTTTATGCAGATACGTTCTACATGGTGAAAATGAAGTAGGGTAAGGTTTCCCATTTATTTAACCTAAATCATTGTCGTGCTCAATATTAGGTGGTAATTTGCAGCAGTTAAAAGGTTTTAGGATGGTTTATAAGGTAATTGGTATAATGTCGGGTAGCTCGCTCGATGGTTTGGATTTGGTACATGTGCAATTAGACGAGGTTAGGGGGCAATGGAGCTTTCAGATATTACATTCTCAATGCCTGTCTTATAGCGAAAAATGGTTGACACAACTACGCCATGCCACAAGCCTGAGTGTAGGCGATTTCCTCAAGTTGCATACCCAATATGGCCGTTATTTAGGGGAGGCTGTAAATCAATTTATAGAAGATAATAACCTGGGGCATAATGTGCACTTCATAGCCTCTCATGGGCATACGGTGTTTCATGAGCCGCAAAATCATACCACGTGGCAACTGGGCGATGGGGCTACATTAGCGGCTGTTACCAGCCTGCCGGTAATCAGTGACTTGCGATCTATGGATGTGGCCCTTGGTGGACAGGGAGCACCAATAGTGCCTATAGGCGATGCATTGCTTTTTGGCAATTATGACTACCTGCTCAATATAGGCGGGATAGCCAATGTCACCATTCAGCACCCTACAAGCGGGCAGTCTCCACTGGCATTTGATGTATGCCCTGCAAACCAGATTTTAAATACCCTGGCCGAAAGGGAAGGATTAATGATGGATGAGGGTGGTGCTTTGGCTGAATCGGGTAGCCTGCTAGCAGATGTGCTTGATGAACTGAATGCCGTAATTTGGTACAAAAAACTTCCCCCCAAATCACTTAGTAATGAAGCCGCCCGAGACCTGGTATTCCCACACCTACTTATGTCACCTCACAACAATGCCGATATGCTGCATACTGCTGCATGGCATATAGCCCATCAGATAGCAGAGGCTGTAAAGCTATTCCCGCACAACAAACCTGAAGCTACTTTATTGGCTACAGGTGGAGGTGCTTTTAATACCTTCCTGATGACTCTGGTGCAGAAAATGTTAGCGCCACATAATGTAAAAGTAGTGATACCCGATGCGGCTATTGTAAAATATAAGGAAGCCCTTGTGATGGCCCTTATAGGCACCCTGAGATGGCGTGAAGAAGAAAACGTTTACAGCAGTGTTACAGGTGCATCAAAGAATAGTATAGGTGGGGCATTGTGGATAGGGTAGAGTTTTAATGGTTAATTGTAAGTGGTTAATGGTGATTTGTTGGTGTTCTGAAATTATTAGTCCGAAGGACTAAAATGTGAATAGCCGCCGGTGCAACCGGCGGAAAGAACACCCAAGGATTAGAGCCCCAAAGCGGGTTCAATGTATTTTCAATTCCTAATTCGGCCATTTAATTCCCTATAAAATTAGAAGCTCTTTATTTACATATATTTGCCCCTAATGGTTGAGTATTTAAAGCGCAGATGGGTGTTAATGGTGGTTTTGCTGGTATTTGTTATTGGCAAAATTCCCCATCTGGCTTATGCCTATTATTGGGATGAAAGCTGGCCCTATATGTCTGCCATTAAGGCTATGTTCAATCATGGTATTAGCTTGTCTCCGGGGGCTATGGATGTGGACTTGTCAAGGGGGCATCCATTGTTGTTTCATGCATTGGCGGCAGGGTGGGTGAAGCTATTTGGTTGTTCACATATTGCCACCCATTCTTTTGCACTCTTTGTTTCACTGGTCTTAATCATTGCCATATAGGAGGCCGGCTTAAGTATTTTCAATCAGCGGGTAGCCATTATGGCTACAATACTGGTGGCTACACAGGAACTATTTTTTGTGCAGTCATCCTTTATGCTACCAGAGGTATTGGTGGCACTTCTGGCATTTTTGAGCCTTTGTTTTTATATCAGGGATAGGTATTTATTAGCAGCCTTATCAATTACCGCCCTGTTTTTCACCAAGGAAAGCGGTATGGTTATGGGGCTGGTCTTGGGTCTTGATGCCTTGGTAGGTGCATTTAATTCCGGTACGCCATTGCGAATTAGGCTGTCTAGACTGGGGGCTATAGCCATTCCCTGTATTTTGATAGGGGTGTTTTTTATTATCCAGAAGCAAATGAGGGGTTGGTATGTATTTCCCTACCATACCGAAATAATGGAGCATAGCTGGAATGCGTTTTGGTATAAGTTCAGGATGGCATGTGTGAGGGATGTATTTTATACCAATTA
>CAIWHI010000743.1 GCA_903912435.1 uncultured Bacteroidota bacterium
GCACCAGTTACAATACCAGTTGAACTTACTGTAGCAATAACAGGACTGGTTGAACTCCAGGTACCACCAGCAGTTATTTCTGTTAGTGTAGTAGTGCTGCCATAACAAACTGAAGGAGTACCACTAATTGCTGCCGGAGCAGAATTTATGTTTACTGTAGTTGTTGTATAACATCCTGTTGCAGTTACTGTATACCTGATAGTACCAACACCACCCGAAACGCCAGTAACTTGTCCTGAAGTTGGATTAATTGTTGCCAGATAAGTATTATCACTAGACCATGTACCTCCTGTTGTTACATCACTATATGTAACAGTAGCACCGGCACAAACAGTTGTTGCACCTAATGGGAAGATTGGAGTAGGAATTTGATTAACGGTAAAAACTGTAGTTGCACTAGCATTACCACAAGCATATACCAGATCATAACTAATAGTAGTACTACCAACACCAACACTGGTTACTACACCGGTATTAGTTACTGTAGCTACTGCTGGATTAGAACTATACCATTGGCCACCAATAGAACCAGTTGCAGTTAAAGAAGAAATCACACCAGCACCACATACAGTTGTAGTACCTGTAATAGCTCCACCTGTAGGAGGGGTACAAATACCTGTAATAGTAATTGCACCATTACCTGGATTCATACCTGATGTGTGGGTAATTGTACTAGCTAAAGTAGCATCTGCATAGTTTGAACCACCACCAGCACCACCATAATAATAAGAACCGCCACCGCCATAATAGCCGCCGCCGCCGCCGCCGCCATAATATTGCGAATTACCACCTAAGCCTAATGAGCCTGGTGTATTATTTGTAGAACCACCTGATCCTGTAGCACCGCCAGCTGTCTGGCTACCACCAGCTCCATCATAAGTAGAATTATAAGTACTGCAATAGTTACCATTACCACCGGTAGGGAAACCACCCGCACCGCCGTTACCGTTTGAGCAGCCATAACCGCTACCGGCACCACCACCACCAACTACTACACGGTTAGTAAGTGCAGAACCACCAACCCTGATGTCGGAAGCACCACCGCCTGAACCACCATAATAGTAGGTACACCTTCCTCCACCGTTGAAACCACCTGTTCCACCAGAAGATGAAGAAATACCATTACTACCTACACCCCCAACAAATACATTAAGTACTGTTCCCGGAGTAGTAGCAATAGCACATTGTACGCGGCCGCCATTTCCGCCCGTACCATAGCCCAGATTGTCATTACCGCCTTTAGCCCCCTGGACATCAACGGTAACCGAAAAAATCCCTGCATTCACAGAGTATGTCTGCATTACCGCACCCGAGTAAACGAATGTGGTTGTCTGAGCGATAGAGCTCCGATTCCATCCTGAAAATAGTAGCATCAGGAGTGCAATTCTTAGAAGGTAAAATGGTTTCATAAAAAATAATTGGTTTTAAAACGTGGCAATATATAAACAGTTAACGAAATAAACAACAAATAAGCAATATAAAGTACAATATTATCAGAAAATAACGATTTTTCACCCCTTTCCTGGCAGATTATGCTTGTGGCATACCAGAAAAGGTATTAAATCATCAAACTGAAAAACAAAGACTTTACACTTAATTTTAACTAAAAACAAAAATCACCCCACAATGCTGACTTCACACAAAATATTTCAAAAAGTAAATTTAATAGGTTAAGTTGACAAAAACAAAATTTGCAAGAAAAATTTTAACATTATACACATTTATTTGTGCATAACTATTTTAGCCCTCTTTTGCTTTTGTTGAAAATTTAATCTATACACTTACTAGCAACAGTAATACAGTAACTTTATATTGGCCATAATTCACTGTTTCCTAGTTTATTCTTTCTGAATTAACATCTTAAATTTAAGAAACTTATTTTTACCTATCACTAATAAAAAACCGAAATGGGAATTTAGTTATAAGAATCAGGATATATGCAGATGAATTGTAAATGCCAGGCTTAACCTTGCTCAATTAAATACCATTTAGTCCTTTTTATAAAAATAAAAAAGCAACTTAATCCTACGTTTTTTGCCCGCACAAACTATATAATAAACAATAAGACAACTGTATTGATTACCTGAAAGAATAAGTAGTATTCATTACATCATATTGCAGATTCGGCACACCAAACAAGCCTTTCAAATTCCTTACGGTTGTATATAATATTTGTCCGGTATTGGAAAATCGGTTCCCAAATCATTTTTTCCTGGTTCCATTTTTCAGGTACTGCACTCCAAACTATTTTTTTATCACGGGTTATGATAAATACTTTGCTATAATTACCCGACATAACCGCAAAAATCGATTTATCAGGTAATTCAAACACAGTTCCGCCCCTTAAAAAATTATATACAGGTCTTTTATTGGAATCAAGATGGATCTTAGTATCGCCATCTATTGCGCACTTATATTCCCAAAC
>CAIWHI010000744.1 GCA_903912435.1 uncultured Bacteroidota bacterium
CAAAAGTTAAAACGCTGACCTAAGTCAAAAGTTAAAATTCAAAAGTAAAAACTCCGAACTAAGTAAAAATTCAAATTTAAAACGATGACCTAAGTCAAAAGTAAAAATTCAAAAGTTAAAAAGTGCAATTTTATTGTAGTCTAATTATTGAATCCTTTTATCTAAGGAATTCTAATTGACTCATCACTAAATTATCTCTAACTGTATGTATCAATTAAATAAATGCTCTCTCATTAATTCGACCTAATGGCCACGACGGGGTCGAGGCGGGAGGCGGTCCAGGCTGGAATTATACCTGAAAGAACTCCTACTACCACCGAAACCATTATGCCCAAAAAGAAATTAAAAAAGGATAAACTTACCTCGAAATCGAATGCATAGGTGAGTAAGTAACTCAACAAAAGCACAATAATAATTCCTATTGCGCCCCCAACCAAACATAAAACAATAGCCTCCAGCAAAAACTCCCACATTATGGATGCCTTACGTGCACCAATAGCTTTTTTAAGGCCAATAATTTTGGTGCGTTCTTTTACAGTTACAAACATAATATTGGCAATGCCAAATGCACCTACAATAAGGGAGAAGAAACCAATGAAAAATCCACCAATATTGATACTTACGAATATGCTTTCAATGCGGGACGATACCTGGCTCAATTGATTGATGGCGAAATTATTTCCCTGGCCTGGCCTTACTTTTCTTATTCTGCGTAGTACCCCTTCCACTTCGTACTTCACATCATCAACATCTTTGCCATTGGCCGATTTTACTGCAAGGAGAGGGTCGTAATTGAGTGATTTTACATTTACAAATGATGATGCCATGTAGTAGGAGAAAATAACCGAATTGTCGAAATCGAAACCAGCCATATTCTCACCGGCCTTTTTCAATACACCTACCACATTGAATTTCTTACCGTGGAATGAAATTGTTTTCCCTAATGGGTTAAGACTGCCGGGGAATAGTCCTTTGCAAGCTTCACTTCCCAGTACTACTGCATTACTGCCGCCTTCAAGGTCTGAAATACTCAAATACCGGCCCAAATTGATATCTATACTCTGAATCTTTTCGAAATCAGGCATTACTGCGTAGCCGGTAATGTTTTGCACTTCAAGGTCGTCATGCTTCACGTTCATGCGGCGGGTATTGAGGCACAGTGTGGCTATTGCAGCATCAGGAACCTGTGCTAGTATGGTTTTTACTTCGGTAGGGCCCATGCTAGGTCTCCGCATGTATTCCCACCATTTATACTCGCCTCCTTCATCCATCCATGGCCACCGGCCAATGTAGAGGACATTGGAGCCAAGAGATGCCATTTCTTTTTGAATATTGTTCTTAAGACTATCTACTACTGTTTTCACAGCTATGATACAGAAGATACCTATGGTGATGCCTAATAGAGAAAGGAATGTACGCAGCTTATTGGCCTTAAGCTCTAAAAAGGCCTGGACAATACTAGTTCCAATAATCTGCGCGATATTATTCATCTACCCGCAAAGTTATTATATGCAATCTTGCTTTAAGCAGAAAATTTTAAATTAATCAACCTTTTTTATTGGTGCCGCAATATGCAAGTGGAAGATGCTTTGAGCACTATTTGGTTTTAAATAGATAGGGAGCAATAATTTTATTAATAATCAGGGCTTTAGCCCATTCGGTTGAATATTTGGTACTGGCAATGAATTACATACAACCGTTCAAAAAATAAAGTATAACATCAGCGAAGAGGAATACTATTACGGATACTATTGTTTTCTTGCTCATAAAATTAATATTTAATTACCTTGATAAGTTCAAAAACCGTGCCAGATGGAATTTTAGGACTAAAAAGTCTTTTATTAGCCTCCTGTTTGTTAATAGATATTCCTACTACAACTAGATAAACAGGAAACATTGTTGAAGATTTTCATTTTTCGTGTAGGTTTGCAGCCATAAATTGAATTCATTGTCACCGTTAGGGAAATTTCTACAGAGAAACCAGGCATTGCAATACCCTCATTTCAGATATCATATGCTGTTGAGGTTTACGGTAATACTGTCTTTGTTCATGCAGAATACCATTATCAGCTATTATGTCTATAAGCTTACCCACGATAAGTTGGCATTGGGTATGCTGGGCTTGATGGAGGTAATTCCTGCGATTGGCGTATCCTTTATTTCCGGCCATTTTGTAGATATATCTGAGAAAAAAAGCCTTTTGGCGCGTTGTCTTATTGGTTATTTATTGCTTTCGGCCTTTTTTGTGGGTTTAGCATGGCCCAATATCCAGCAGCATATTGCGGTTAACCAGGTTGTGTGGCTTATTTATTTCGGTATTTTTATTGGTGATGTAAATATTGGTGATTTAGAAGTTATGCCATTAATCTATCTAATGGATAAAGATTTTGATG
>CAIWHI010000745.1 GCA_903912435.1 uncultured Bacteroidota bacterium
CCTAAATTATTAAGGTTATTAGAAAACGGCACTTATTTAAGGGTCGGGGATACCAAAGAACAAAAAGCCAACCTACGCCTTATAGCTGCCACCAACCGCGATTTACAGCAGGAAATAGAATTAAAACACTTCAGGAGCGACCTCTATTACCGCATTGCGGTATTTAGTATAGAGTTACCTGCCCTCCGCGACCGTAAAAAAGATATTCCCAAATTGGCCGAGCATTTTCTTAAATTTTACTCAGCCAAAACCAATAAAACCATAAAAACCATCTCGTCCGAAGCTACTGAGGCATTCATGAACAATCCCTGGAAGGGTAATGTGCGGGAATTGAAAAATGTGATTGAAAGGGCGGTAATCATGGAAGACGGACAGGAGCTACACCTGGATAGCCTGCCGCTTGACATGCAGCATTGTAATTTGGCTAATAATTTACCAGCGTTTCATCTTGCAACAGTTGAAAGATTACACATCCTGAAGATACTCCATTACACAAATGGCAACAAAACCGAAGCTGCCCGCCTGTTAAATATTGGCCTCGCCACCCTCTACCGAAAACTAGAGGAATACGGAATAAAGTAGTTTTTATCATTTTGATAACGCACCTTCTCATTTTGAGAAGGTTTTTTGTTTTAAACCTAACTCACAGAGTTCGTTTCGTAGGCTGTAATGCAATGCCAGTAAGGGTTTCATCTATTTCAATGTCTATTCTTAATGTGGGGCATAAATCTTGTAAACTAATAGTAAACCTGATAACAATTAAGGCTATCAGGGCAAAGAAATAACAAAGTAAATTTAGTGTATATGAAAAAGTTAATGCAAATAGCTCTCGGAAGTATGTTATTAATCTCATACAGCTCATTTGCCAAAAATCAGGCCGGTATTTACCTTTCAGCTACCGATTATTCTAATAAGAAATTGGCATATGCTGATGGTGCGAAAATTCACTTAAACAATTCGGTATGGGAGATGCCCTACATAACGGTGAATGATAAGGGCAAAAAGGTGAAACTGGATAAAAAGAACATTTACGCGTATGTAAATGACCAAAAAGAGGTAGTGAGGATTTATAATGGAGGTGAGTATTTATTGGCCGAGGATGGACAAATCCAGATTTATATCCAAACCAGCCATGTAGCCAAAAGCAAGGGTTTCAATGTTATTAAATCCTATTATTTCAGCAAATCTGCTGAATCAGAAATTCTGTCACTGACCAAAGAAAACCTCAAAAAGGCATATAGTACCAATACAGCATTTTTAGCCCTCTTGGGTGACCCAGGACTTGATTTATCAGGTTATAATGATACTTTGCATACCTACCAGCTCAATTACCTCTTCTCTCAAAGTAAGAAATAATAAAACAGGTATAATGCCCCGCGCATTATACCTGTTCACCCAAATCCGGGTTAAATAATCTCAAATATATTTTTATGTTCATGTCTGCAATCTTAATCGTGGGCACCCTGTTGGGTTTTGCCCTATTATTCAAATCTATTAAATGGTTTGACAAAATCTAAATTTTATGACAGCACTTTTTCTCATTTCCATCATGGTGTTTGTTTATATACTATACGTATTAATCAAGCCTGAAGAATTTTAAATTATTTTATGAATACAGAATTATTAGGTGTAATCGCAATGTTTGTAGCAACACTTTTGCTAGCACTACCCTTGGGTAAGTATATTGCAAAGGTATATTCCGGTGATAAGGTATGGACCGACACCTTTATGGGTCCACTGGAAAAGTTGTTCTTTAAGTTATCGCGGATTGATGTGCTTCGTGAAATGTCCTGGAAACAGCATTTGACCACTTTATTAACCATCAATTTGATTTGGTTTTTATGGGCAATGTTTTGCCTGCTCAACCAGAATTGGCTACCCCTAAATCCCGACCACATTCCTGCACAAACCCCAGACCTGGCATTTAATACAGCTATATCCTTTCTGGTAAACTGTAACCTGCAGGACTACAGTGGCGAATCTGGAGCCTCTTATTTTACCCAGGTTTATGCCCTTATGTTCCTGCAATTTGTATCGGCAGGCACAGGTATGGCAGCCGCAGCAGTGGTTTTCAATGCTTTGAAAGACAGGTCTACAGAGAAATTAGGTAATTTTTATAACTACTTTTTCAAGAGTTGCACACGTATTTTATTGCCTATTTGCATTCTTGTGGCAGTAATGCATGTATTTAATGGTACCCCTATGACTTTCAAGGGTATGGAGACTCAGATTTCCTTGCAGGGCGATACTACACAGGTAAGCAGGGGGCCGGTTGCTGCGTTTGTAGCTATAAAGCACCTGGGTACAAATGGAGGTGGTTTTTTTGGGGCTAATTCAGCGCACCCATTAGAAAACCCTAACTATTTCACAAATATGCTACAGATGATTATCCAGATTTTAATACCATTTGCTATGGTATTTGCAATGGGTTTTTATCTGCGTAGGAAAAAGCTTGCCTGGGTATTTTGGTGCGTAATGACTATCGGGTTTCTCCTTTTGGTTATACCCACTATGATTGCAGAAATTCATGGCAACCCTGCCTTAGCCCATATGGGTATCTCCCAGCCGGGCGGTAATATGGAGGGCAAGGAAGCCCGCTTCGGAATCACGAATTCCGTCATCTGGGCAACTACTACAACCGCTGTCGCTAACGGCTCGGTCAATTCAATGCACGATTCTTA
>CAIWHI010000746.1 GCA_903912435.1 uncultured Bacteroidota bacterium
ATTACAGTATATCCTTTCGCTGTTAACGAATTATCTTGGGTTGCTGGCCTGTCACCCATATACCTGTAGTGGAGGCTCGCCATAAGGTTGGGCTTTATTTTAAATATTGCCCCACCGGTTGAGGTAAAAGTAGGTGCAAGGGGTATATAATTATTTCCTGCCTGCTGGTCAATAAACCGTCCGTGGGCATAATTCATATCCAAATCGATATATAGCCATTTGAATAGCTCATAGCGACCTGAAAAATCAATGCAATACCGCCTTGTTTTGCCCGAAGTATCTACAATAGCTACATCACCGGCATAGGTATACTCCTGTTGCAAATCGAGGCGGGAAACGGATAGGGAAACAAGCAATTGATCAGTAGGCTTCGCAACAATTCCCAAATCATGAGAAAAAGCTAATGGAATAGTATTGGAAGAATTGGCAGCAACAGTATTTCCAATAGCCAAAGTACGTGCATCATTAGTATGGAATCCTGTACCATAGTTGTAATTTAGCCTTACCTTATCGCCAATATTATAAGTCAACCCTGCCTTAGGACTGAATTTCCCATTCTGGAATAGGGATTTCCTGGCATTTTCAGGTAGCCTGTTTTCATACTCCTGTATAAAGTAGTCATATCGAGAACCTAAATTTAATGCCAATCGAGTAGTAAGGTTTACAGTCTGGTTAAAATAGCCAAAAAAATTTGTTTCCTGTATATTGCCAAGTGCAATAGGATTTAAAGTAACTGTTTCGCCCTGTGTATGACTCAATTCACTATTGTCTATATTATCATACCTTACACCCATCCCCACATGGCTGCTCATTTTCAAACCATGATAAGTATAGTTATTTGTGTATTCACTATTATACCCTGTTAGTGTGCGTTGCTCAGCCTGGCGTATCTGGTCTCCATTTATAGAATCAACCAAAAAATAGGTAAAATCAGAATACAGCTTAAAAGCATACCGGGTAAAGTAAATATTGCTCTTGAAATAGCTATGGTTATTGATGCTTTGAAAATATTGTAAATTGACATTATAGCGGCTTGTAACGCCACCCTCCGGGTCCAGGTCGCCATACCTGCCTGTTATCCCTTCTGCTATAGCTCGTTCAGGTAATTGGCCTGATGCATTCCAGCTTGTATTAAAGCCCGACAGGGTCAAGGTAAGTACTTTATTGGTGGCCAGGTAGTTGGTGTACTTACCCATCAAATTAAATTTACTGAAATTTTGATTCAAGCTAAAATAGCCATTATTATGCCCATATTCCCCAATTATATAGGCATCCTGATGGCCAAGGCTGTCTTGCTTTCTATTCAGCAGGTTAATTCCTGCCACTGTGCGAAGGCATCCATACATGCCTACCTCTTGTTTCACAAAACTATTATCAATTGAATTCCTTATTTTTAATGAAATAGAGCCGGCGGTACAGAGATTGCCCTTATCAATCTGATAGGGACCTTTTGCAAAATCTACTTCCAGCACCGACTCAGGAATAATAAAATGGGTATCAGCAAATCCCTGCCCATGTGCAATTTGAACAGCATTCCTACTGTTCTATTGTACGAACCCGGTGTGTA
>CAIWHI010000747.1 GCA_903912435.1 uncultured Bacteroidota bacterium
TGTTAAATCCATCAGTTTTAAATACCAGTGTACCAGTCTGCACTGTTTGGGCATGGATTTGTGGATTTAACAATAACATACCTATTAGTAGTATTATTGACGCTGCTATTCGATTATACATATTAATGGGATTAAATTTACTAAATCAAGCTTCAAATTTCGGTGATAACTCTGATTTGCCATTATTTTTGGAACAAATTCGGCTATTATATTTGTTGAATTCGGTTAACTGAAATGACATTTTGTCAATACCCACTCCCATTTCAAACAATCTTTTAATCCCCCTTCCCTAACAAAACCCTAAACTTGTTAACTCTATGTGGATACCTTATACTGGTATTTTGGTATTCTATTTACACAGGAAACTTAATTGAGTTAACTTTGTGTTTCTTTTTTAAACAAATTACTAAATTATAAACAATGGCAGCAGTATTCACAGATGCAAATTTTAAGGCCGATGTTATAGACGCCTCACAGCTTTCTGTAGTAGATTTTTGGGCACCCTGGTGTGGTCCATGTCTTCAGATTGGCCCAACCATCGAGGCTCTTGCAAAGGAGTATGATGGCAAGGTCAATATAGGCAAAATTAATGTTGATGAAAATCCTGAAGTATCTGTTCAGTATGGCATCACTAGTATTCCATGTATTTTATTTATCAAAAATGGCCAGGTAGTTGATAAGCAAATTGGTGCTGCTCCTAAGTCTGCATTTGATAAGAAAATTCAGAAATTTCTGTAATGCCATTTTTTTCTAAATATTTGATTTGGTAACCGTGTTAATTAGGCACGGTTATTTTTTTGGTTATTGATTCCAATTCCTATGAGGATTTTTAAAAATCAAATGTTACAGTTTGCTATTTTGATGCAGTAGAGCAGATTTGACAACTTTCGAAAATTTGTCAAATACCACTTACCTCAATATTATTTATTCTTTATTTTATGACTATATTTTCAATCTCAGAATGAGTCCCTCGGTGGTTCATTGTTTTTTATGTCACATCCCCCTGGTTTCACCAGGTGCTATTCATATTTTAGTCCTTCGGGCTATTTTTATAAGTTAAAATAAAATTACTGGCGCCACTTAATTAACTAACCAGATTGCAAAGCCATTAAAGTTTTGACTTTTAACTTTTGACTTTACAATGCATTATCCCCCCACTGTTTTAACTTTTGACTTTTGACTTTTAACTTTACAATGTAGTACCCCCCACTGTTTTAACTTTTAACTTTTAACTTTACAACGGAATATTCCCGTGTTTACGTTTTGGCATTTTTACTACCTTGTTTTCAAGCATTTTGAAACCTTTTATTAGCTTTTTACGGGTTTCGTCAGGCATAATAACTTCATCAATAAATCCACGGGCAGCAGCACCGTATGGATTGGCGAACTTCTCAACGTATTCAGCTTCTTTTTCCTTTAGTTTGGCTTCGTGGTCATCTGCTTCCGAAATTTCTTTTTTAAAGATGATTTCGGCAGCACCCTTGGCGCCCATTACGGCAATTTCGGCAGTGGGCCATGCATAGTTAAGGTCGGCACCAATGTGCTTGCTATTCATAACGTCGTATGCACCACCATAGGCTTTGCGGGTTATCACCGTTACCTTTGGCACTGTAGCCTCGCTAAGCGCATACAATAGCTTAGCACCATTAATTATGATACCATGCCATTCCTGGTCGGTACCCGGCAGGAAGCCCGGCACATCTACCAATACCAACAATGGTATATTGAAAGCATCGCAGAAGCGCACAAAACGCGCACCCTTTTTGCTCGAATTAATATCCAGGACACCGGCAAGATATGCGGGTTGATTGGCAACAATACCTATACTACGGCCACCAAGACGAGCAAAACCAACCACTATATTTTCAGCAAACTCCTTATGCACCTCCAGGAAAGAATCGACATCAACTAATTCTTCTATCACTTCCTTAATATCATAAGGCTGGTTAGGATTGGCTGGTATTATTCCATTAAGTTTGGCACGCATTTCATCGCCAGCTTCATACGGATAAACCGGGGCATCCTCCTCGCAATTCTGGGGCATATAGCTTACTAGCTTCTTGATATGCTCTATACATTCAATCTCATTAGCTACTGCAAAATGAGTAACTCCCGATTTTGATGCATGGGTATGCGCACCACCAAGTTCCTCGCTGGTTACATTTTCGTGGGTTACTGTCTTTACCACATTAGGACCTGTTACGAACATATACGATGTATGTTCCACCATTAGGATAAAATCAGTAATGGCGGGAGAATACACTGCACCACCGGCACAGGGGCCCATAATGGCTGATATCTGTGGCACAACACCACTTGCTTTTACATTACGTAAAAATATATCGGCATATCCGCCCAGCGATACCACCCCTTCCTGTATGCGGGCACCACCACTATCATTAAGACCTATTACCGGAGCACCATTTTGCATGGCAAGGTCCATTATCTTTACTATTTTTTCAGCATGGGTTTCGGAAAGACTACCACCAAATACAGTAAAATCCTGCGAAAAAACATAAACTAACCTCCCACTTATGGTACCATAACCTGTCACAACCCCATCACCAGGGTAAATTTCCTTCTCCATACCAAAGTCGGTACTGCGATGGGTAACTAGCTTGCCAATTTCCTCAAAAGAACCATCATCGAGCAATAATTGCAGGCGCTCACGGGCTGTAAGTTTGCCTTTTTTATGTTGGGCTATAATGCGCTTATCTCCCCCACCTTTAAGGGCTTGCAGGTTTTTCTCTTTAAGTAATGCTATCTTGTCCATATCAGCAGCAAACGTACTGCTTTTTTAGATTTTTAAATAGTAGATAGTTTAAAGTAGAAAGATAAGAGGTGCAGATAGTAAATAGACGGCTATTGTAGAATGCTTCTCTTTTGGCTGATTTTCTTTGTCAATAATATATATTAACTACCCTTGCATCTGGAATCAGGCAAGGCGGGTCATTATTGTATAGAAAAATAGAATGCAACCAATTACCAACATACCAAGTCCCAGTTTGCGGGTTGATTCATTGTATACATAATATTCCTGGCCATCGGGGCCTTTTTGTTTGGAGAAATAATAAATATACCCGGCTATTATACCCGGAATCCCTCCTAAAAGCACAAGGCAATAACAAATAACTATATAGAGTGTATTCCCTTGCTTGCCAACGGCCAAATTTAGGACACTTGCCATTTCTTTTTCGGCTTTTATTTTCTTAAGGGCTTCAATGGGTAGTTTGCGCCTGGTAATTTCGGCAGTCACAGTATCAATCATTGCTGGTTGGTAAAAGCTGGGATTGATATAAATATCTATAAGCTCATTGTCTGACTTCAATTGAACATCGGTGCCGAAATCGAATTCCATTAGTGCATTTTTTCCAAATGTATCTCTTTTGTTGAGGAAAAACAATGGTCTGTTACATGCCAAATCTAAAACCTAGCTTTCTGAATAGATGGTTATTGTTATTTAACTAAATAGTTACCTATTACCATGTAATTTTGCCCAATCTTATTTTTGCCGAAATGAAAAAATTACTCCCCGGTTTATTATTCCTTTTATTGACTAATCTGTCGTTTGCCCAAAACATACCCGCCTGGAGTGCCGATGACATAATTAAAAACTGCCAATCAAAAGACACCGTATATATCATCAATTTCTGGGCTACATGGTGTACTCCATGCGTAGCAGAATTACCCGAATTCAATGCCCTGAAACACCGCTATGCCCAACAAACTGTGAAGGTGATATTGGTGAGCCTGGATTTTAAAGAAGATTACCCTGGCAAACTGGCCCGGTTTCTGGAAAGAAA
>CAIWHI010000748.1 GCA_903912435.1 uncultured Bacteroidota bacterium
GTCACGCAAAGAATATAAAGCTGTTCCTTAATTGTTGACATCGGGTTGAATTATGGCTGTTTAGATGGAATTAACCTGCTAAAGTAGTAATCCTAAACGGAAAAATGTACTGCTATCACTAATTTTTGCAAGTTGTTAAGTTTCAGGGCTTATTTTAATGGTCATTTTATGGGTATCCAATATATAAGACTACCTTTCCACCCACGGCATGCAGGAAACTTTCGAAGAGATTATAGAGGGATTTATACAAAATAAAATAGGTATTTCAGACCTTTTTTTAACAGCCCGATTGGCTGGATTGCTCCAAAAGCACGTTGGTAAGCTGCATACCGAAGACCGCCTGATAAGTGCCGGTATTGGCAATAATAAATTACATGACCTAAATGCAAAAATCAGGGGGGATAAAATTCATTGGCTGGATAGGAAGAATAACCAAAGTGATGAACTTGAATTCCTGGATTTTATTGAGGAGTTTATTCAATACCTTAATAAAACCTGCTATACAGGTATTAATGCCTATGAATTTCATTTCGCGGTTTATGATGAGGGTAGTTTTTACAAGCGGCATAAAGACCAATTCAGAAGTGATAGCAACCGCAAATTCTCATTGATTACCTACCTGAATCATGATTGGGTAAATGCCGATGGGGGGCAATTATGGGTGCATCAAAATGATGAAACGACTAAAATTATCCCCAATAATCGCAAGGGTGTATTCTTTCAAAGTAATGAACTGGAGCATGAAGTTACCATAGCCATGAGGGCGAGAATGAGCGTAACAGGTTGGCTTAAAAGGGTTTAGGTCTTATTTGAAATTTATAGACAAATTTATTTCATTCATTTTTGCCAACTATGAATTACGCTGCACCTACGGATCAGTATATTGTCTAATAATTAATGACTACAAAGCCATTGGCCCCGCTGGGGCTAATGATATTAAGAATCGTTAGTTCATCATATGTTATTATTGAATACGATAATTTACACCTACCTAATTTCCTTGTTTTAACCATGCCCCTGGATTTTAACAAAATTCTGGCATCATTTTTGTTTTAGAATAAACACCTGCCAACCAAACACATCACTTTGAATTATTTGTCTCGCTTTTTTTTGCACCTAACAAGTTGAAATAATGATTAAATTAGTACTTAATGGCCTTTTATTGGCTTGCTTACCCATTATTGTATTTTCTCAGGATATAAATCCTAAAATGGTTGCCATACATGGCGGCACATTCGAAATGGGGAGTAATGATGGAGCTGATAATGAAAAACCGATACATACTGTAAAGTTGAACGACTACTCAATAGGTAAGTATGAGGTGACCCAGGAAGAATGGAAAACCGTAATGGGTAACAACCCCAGTATACATAAGAACTGTGATGATTGCCCGGTGGATAATGTAAGTTTTGATGATGTGAAAATCTTTCTGGAGAAGCTAAATAAAATAACGGGTAAGAAATTTAGGTTGCCTACAGAGGCTGAATGGGCCTATGCCTCTAGGGGGGGCGAGAAATCTAAGAAATATAAGTACAGCGGTGGCGACGATATTAATAAAGTGGGATGGGTAATTAGTAATAGTGGTGGCGAAACCAAACCAGTAGGCTTAAAGAAAGCTAATGAGTTGGGACTGTATGATATGAGTGGCAATGTGTGGGAATGGGTGAGCGACCTATATAGTGCCGATTATTATTTGAA
>CAIWHI010000749.1 GCA_903912435.1 uncultured Bacteroidota bacterium
CCTGGCCTTATATTTCCCTGATATACCCAATGCCGGAATAATTACCATTGGCCAGATGTTGAACCATAGTAGCGGCATCCACAACTTCACCAGCGATACTACCTACCTACAATGGAATACCAAACCTAAAACCCACGATGAAATAGTAAAGTATATAGCTAAATGGGAGCCTGATTTTGAGCCAGGTACTAAGTCGGGCTATAGCAATTCAAACTTTGTATTGCTTGGTTATATAATTGAGTCAATACTGAAGCAGCCCTATAATGAGGTTTTACAAAAGCGGATTGCTAAGAAAATAGGCCTTAAAAATACTTATTGTGGTGGCATCATCACTCCTAAGAACAATGAAGCATCATCCTATGTATATACCCAGAAATGGGAGCCTGAAATGATTACAGATATGAGTATCCCCGGTGGTGCAGGTTCTATTGTTTCTACACCCGAGGATATGGCTAAATTTATCGAAGCATTATTTAGCAATAAACTATTGAAAGAAAGCTGCCTAGAAAAAATGAAAACTGTGAGCGAAGGGTATGGAATGGGGATGCTTGTTTTTCCTTTTGGAGAGAAAAAGGCATATGGACATAATGGTGGCATAGATGGTTTCGTATCCGGATTGGCTTATTTTCCTGAAGAACAATTGGCAGTAGCCTATTGCAGTAACGGACAGGTTTACCCAATGAATGATATTATGATAGGTGTTTTGAGTATCGAATTCCAGAAGCCATATAATATACCTACTTTCAGCAATGTAAATGTACCTATTGAGATTTTAGAAAAATACGTTGGTTTGTATTCATCAGATGCTTTCCCCCTGAAAATCAACGTATTTCGCAAGGATAATGTGTTGATGGCACAGGCTACCGGTCAGCAATCCTTCCCACTTGAGGCAGTAAATGAAACCAAATTCAAATTTGACCAGGCCCAAATCCTGATTGTTTTTGATGCTGAAAAAGGTGAACTCGTACTTAATCAGGCTGGCAAAAATATTACCCTGATTAAAGAGAAGTAATCAATCAGTACTAAATCTTGATCAGAAATCGATGTTTCACTTTCTGATGATAATGAAAACCATTTAACGCATTAACATTTAATAGTCAATTACTTTATATCCCAGCTAATAATTAGGCGAAATAAAATCCAAATACTAACTTTAGCCCAAATTGCTATTGCTACCATTAGGCATAAAAGAGGCAATAAAGGATGTAGTAATGCGGGTATTTACATTAGCAGATTTAAAGAATAAGCACTTTCTGGCATTGGCCGGTAATGCAATAATTGCCTTGTTTGCAGTTGTAACAATAGGTTTACTCACCAGGTCATTATCAAAACCGGATATCGGAACCTGGTTTTTCTTTTTAGGGATCTATTCTCTGGGCGATGCTATAAGAAGTGGTTTCCTGGGTACAGCAGCTATAAAATTTTATGCCGGCACCACAGCCGAAAGGTCGGCTAAGGTATTAGGTTCAGTATGGTATCTGGCCATTTTAATTACAGGTTTCCTTACTTTAATTGATCTTGGTTTTCTTTGTTTTATAAAATACATAAAAAATGATGCACTTGCTTTAACCGTTCAATGGTTTGGCATCACATTTATTAGTTCTCTCCCATTTAATTTAATATTCTGGATTCTGGTAGCTGATGAACGCTATGACCGGGTACTATGGTTAAGGTTGGTCAATAGTTTATCAATGGTTTTATCACTTACCACGCTGATACTATTACATAAAATGTCAATCAATGCCCTTTTATGGTGCAATGTAGCTACTAACTGCCTTACAAGTTTAGTAGGATTAGTTTGGGGATTAGGGAGGGTTAGTACCCTCTTCAAACGAACAAAGGAATGCACCATGGAGATTGTGCATTACGGCAAATTCAGCCTTGGGTCTACATTTGTATCTAAATTGCTTGGCAATACAGATACTTTCATTATTACATCAATGCTTGGTACCACTGCACTGGCCATTTATAGTATACCTTTAAAACTAATGGAGATTATTGAATTCCCCTTACGTAGTTTTGTTGGTACTGGCATGTCGGCAATGGCAGTTGCCTTTAACCGGGACAATAAAGAAGAGACCAGCTACATACTTAAAAAGTATTCAGGTATTCTTACCGTGTGCTTTATTCCATTATCTATTATGGCCGTTTTATTTGCAGACCTGGCAATAAAAATTCTGGGTGGAGCCCAATATGTAGGTACAGATGCTGCAAATATCTATAGGCTATTGATGGTATTGGCAATTTTACAACCTGCTGATAGATTTATTGGAGTAACATTGGATATTATTCACAAGCCAAAAATAAATTTTTACAAAGTTATTGTGATGCTTATTATGGTGGTGGTAGGCGACTTTACCGGTGTTCTTGTTTTACATAACCTTTATGGTATAGTGGTAGGCGCATTATTAACAGTACTTGGCGGATTGCTATATGGCTATTTCCAATTGAATAAATTCATGAGTTTCTCGCTCAGGGAAATGATGATGGTAGGCATAAAAGAATCAAGACTATGGATTAAGTCAAGATTTTGATAAGCCCACTAACAAATTGAAAACCAACATATTAATTATTGAGAATTAGATCTTCTAAACGAATTTCTGTAATGGTTGGCACTGTTTTTTATGAAATTGAAAAAGGTATAATCGTTCATTGATTTTAGCTGGTCATATTCTGGCCTATACCTACGCATAAATGTTCGAAGACTGTCGCCCTGAAGGCCCGTGAATTTGTTAATCAGTTCTTCATTAAAAGTTCTGTCAACATACTTTTCCTTTTCAAATTCATTGAAATCATCCTGGAAACGCCATATTTCCTTGTTGTGGCGACTTAGAGCAGTAAATGGCGATGCTATTGCTTCCATACCACTCATTTTAGGAAAATCGAGTTCGTGTTTATACAATTCATGGTTGGCAATACTGTCTTTGGTGTAGTCGTATCGGTTACTCTTCACAATTGCATCCTTAGAAAGTTCAGATAAGCCTTTTTTCATTATAATTCTGAAATAAGCAGGCATATAGCCTTGTGGCACCCTTAGGCGGGCAGTTTTGTATCCTTGTTTTTTAAATTCTATAAGTTGTCCACCATTAGCAGCTATCAGGAAGTCACCATGTGCATCGCTATTGACTATGAATGAGGTATAGGCATTCTGAATATTTACATCGGTCAAAGGGTGCTTATCATCCATATCCAAAACCTCACCATGAATGGTTTGGGCAATAAGCGGATTAAATCCTATCCACAACAAGAAGAGCACCACGAAAGTTTTGGCTGGCATAATTTTGCTAAATTACATTTTCACTGATTTCTTAAGCCGTGAGTTTTGTTAAAATATATACCCTCTGGCAGGCTATCTTCGCCCATATCTGCGTTTCCCCCATCATTGGTATAATTTGAATCTACACACTACATACACTGGGCGCATAATTAAATTACTTTTGCCACTTGTTGCAATGCCTGTTTGATTTACCGGAAACGGTAAGGTTTAAATGAAAATTGCAACCAAATGAATTTTCACTTTTGATTACAATAATAAAAACGACAAATAATGTCCCCCTTTCAGGCTTTTTTATAGGTTATCAAATGAATGCTATATTAACATTAACCCTTCGGGTTTACAAAACTTGGAGGATTGACAATATGTCTGTTGAATGTAGAATTCAAAAAATGAAATGAATTTTATAAAGAAAAGGACTTTTACCCGGAAAAGTATTTTTTGACTTTTGACTTTTGACTTTTTAATTTGCAAAAAAATGCTCTACTCTTTATTAAGAACCATACTTTTCAAATATGATGCGGAATTAATACATACCTGGGTGATGAAGAAATTATCATTTGCGTATTCTGTACCATTAATTAGGAACCTGCTCAAATCAATGTATGTGGTAAAAAGCCCACCCCTTGAGCGCCGGATATGGGATATTACCTTCCCCAACCCTGTGGGCCTGGCAGCAGGATTTGATAAGGATGCAAAATACACCGATGCACTAGCCTGCCTGGGGTTCGGGTTTATAGAAATAGGAACAGTGACACCACTACCCCAACCCGGAAATCCCAAACCAAGGTTATTTAGACTACCTACTGATAAAGCCCTTATTAATAGGATGGGATTTAATAACCACGGAGCCTCAAATGCTGCTGAAAACCTGAAACGCAGGAAAGAAAGGATAATAATAGGTGGCAATATTGGCAAGAATAAAAACACCCCAAATGAGCTGGCAACCGATGATTATGAAAAGGGTTTTAGGGAACTGCATAAAGTGGTGCAATACTTTGTAGTAAATGTAAGCAGCCCCAATACTCCGGGTTTGCGTGAATTGCAGGACAAGGAACCACTCACCAAACTACTTAACCGCCTACAGGAGATAAACAAAGAGTATAAAAAGCCAAGACCCATACTACTAAAAATAGCTCCTGACCTGACTAATGAGCAACTTGATGATATTATAGACATTGTAAAGACTACTAAAATAGATGGCATAGTGGCTACCAATACAACAATAAGCCGTAGTAAACTCAATACTCCCAAGGCCGATGTTGAAGCCATAGGTGCAGGAGGCCTTAGTGGTGCCCCACTTAGGAAGAGGGCCACAGAAGTGATTAAATACATTAGAGACAGCACACAGGGACAGATAGTAATAATAGCTAGTGGAGGAATTTTCACTGCCGAAGATGCCCAGGAAAAGCTAAATGCCGGAGCCTCGCTTGTGCAGGTGTATACTGGCTTTATTTATGAAGGTCCTGC
>CAIWHI010000750.1 GCA_903912435.1 uncultured Bacteroidota bacterium
GGAGGTGGCGTCAAGCGCCCACGGTAGCGAGGTAGTCTGACCTGGTAGTTGTGTGAGTCTCGAGAGTCCCAGGCGGCAGTTGCGCAGGGCCTGGGCCCGAGTGCGGACATGGGTCTCCGTCCCTATACAGCGACGCGGTGATAGGAAATACGGGGCGATTGGTGATAGATTGAATGAGAAAGTGTGTGAGTTAATATGGTTTCGGCGGTTGATAGGAAAGATAATGGTAAGGTTATCAGCCTGTTGAACAATCAAAGTGTCCCTATTAAATTCATTACCGATACCTGTTTATCACTGCCCAATGGTTGCAAAGTTGACTCCATTTTACCCGAAGACACCTATGTGGTGCAAGATGCATCATCCCAAGCTACAGGTGAATGGTTTCAACCTAAGAAAAATGACCAATGGTATGATTGCTGCTGTGGTGCAGGTGGTAAGTCAATCTTGTTGAAAGACTTGCAACCTGGGCTAAGGCTTACTGTTACGGATGCGAGAGATAGCATAATCAGGAATCTTCAACAAAGGTTTAAGACCTACCGGATGGTAATGCCTGTGGTGCATGTGGTAGATGTAACCAACCCTGGTTTATTAATGAAGGCTATTGGGGCAAAACAATTTGATAATATCATCTGCGATGCACCTTGCAGTGGTTCGGGAACATGGGCCCGCACACCGGAACAGAACTATTATTTTAAAGCTTCTGTTATTGAGCAATTTGCATCCCGTCAAAAGGCTATAGCCATCAATGTTTCGAGGCATGTAAAGCCGGGTGGGTATCTGTTTTATATTACCTGTAGTGTTTTCAAGGCTGAAAATGAGGCCGTTGTAGAGGAAGTGGTTAAGGCAACTGGGATGGTATTAGTTAATCAGGAATTGATTAATGGTATTGGCATTAAGGCTGACAGTATGTTTATTGCCAAATTACAGAAACCAGAGCTTACAAATTAGTTAAAACAATACCCCCTTAATTCACCCGAAATCTTTATCAACACCAGGGTAATTTACTCATTTACTTTTCTACATTTGCTTTGTAGATACTTATAGGTTATCGAATCGGCATATTGTCTGGTTTGTAGATTTAAAATGACTTTTAACGACGTAATAGGCCAGGAAGCCGCAAAGGAAGGACTAATGAGTATGTGGCGCAATAATGTGTTGCCACATGCCTTATTATTGACAGGTCCTGAAGGCGTAGGCGGATTGCCAATGGCTTTAGCGCTTGCCCAATTCCTGTTTTGTGAAAATAAGGGCGAAACTGACTCTTGTGGCAAATGTGCAGGCTGTAGTAAGGCTGCCCGATTGGAACATGCTGACCTGCACCTTAGTTTCCCCTCCATACCCAAGCCCCAGGAAAAGGCCATGAGCCGCCTTTTTGTGCAGGATTTCAGGGCATTTGTGAGTCAAACGCCTTATGGCACTACCTACGATTGGCTTCAATACATTAATGCAGAAAACAAACAGGGGAATATTACCGCTCAGGAATGCCGGGAAATAATTGATGTACTCAACCTGAAATCTTACGAAGGAGGTAAAAAAGTCCTTGTTATGTGGCGGCCAGAGTATCTGGGCAAAGAAGGAAATATCCTGCTCAAAATGATTGAGGAACCACCTAATGATACCGTTTTGATTTTTGTGGCTGAGGGTACTGAAGATATATTACAAACCATACGATCCAGAACACAAGAAGTAAAATTGGCACCTATCAAGGCTGCTGATATAGCTGAAGCCCTTGTGGCACATGGGCAGTTAGAGCCTATAAGAGCTGCTCAGGTGGCGCATATGGCTATGGGTAGTTATACCGAAGCGTTAAAATTGGTAAGGCATACTGAAAATGATCTGTTTCCCGAGGTTAGGAATTTATTTAACAACCTGTTCACCAACAATGGTATAGGTATTGTGAAGTTTACTGAAGAGATGGCTAAAAATGGCAGGGAGCAACAGAAGAACTTTTTGACCTATGTGATTACCCTGTTGGAACATGCCATAAGAGTGAGGTATAGACCAGATGGTTCTATAGCACTACCACCACAAGAGGCGCAGTTTGTAGAAAAGTTTGCAAAGATGAATATGCCCTATGAAAGTTTTGGCAAAATGGCAGAAATAGTTTCTGACACTATAATGTATATAGAACGAAATGCCCACCCTAAAACTCAGCTATTGGCAATGACTGTAAAAATGCAGTACATTATTAAAGGGAAACCACTACCAAACCATTAAAAAACAGGCAACAGAAACGACTACATTACGCAATTTTGATTATCATTTTATTAACAGCAATGTGATTACTTTTGTTAGAGTATTATTAAGCTAATATTATATGCTACAATTCATGAAGAATAAAATCCTTATACCGCTATTAATTGCAGGTTGTCTTGCGGTGTTTTTTTCATTTAAGTATACAGCCAGTGGTCCAAGGTCATCAAATGACAAGAGGAAACTGGTAATTGAAATGATGCTCAATGCAATAAATGTAGTGCACTATTCACCAAGAGCTATTGACGATACTTTTTCAGCAAGGGTTTTCCGAAAAACCATCAATGACCTTGACTATGGTAAAATCTTCTTTACCCAGCAAGACATGAAAAAGCTGAAAACCTATGAATTCAAGATAGATGATGAGATAAAGGACAACTCGATAGAATTCTTCGATACTCTGGATGCTATTTTTATGCGTAGGATTGAAGCTGCAGAAAAATTCTATGGGGGCCTGCTTGATCAACCTTTTTCATTTAAGGGCAATGATGAGATTCAATTGGTAGCAGCAAAGCTTGATTATGTAACCGACGACAATGATTTGATTGAAAGGTGGAGGGAGCAGTTGAAATCGAGAGTAATTGTAAAGTATGTGGAGCTAAAGGATGAACAGGATAAAAAGAAGGAAAATAAGGATTCTGTAAATGTAAAATGGAAGACCGAAGATACTCTTGAAGCTATGGCCAGGCAGAGTGTAAGAAAGTCTTACCAAACATTTTTCAAGCGTTATAAGGCAATGAAAGACGATGAGCTTTTCAGAATCTTTGCCAACAATATCGCTATGACTGAAGACCCACATACTGAGTACTTCCCACCAGTAGAAAAGAAGAAGTTTGATGAATTAATGAGTGGAAATTTCGTGGGTATAGGAGCAAAATTGAGTCCTGCTAATGATAAGGTAACTGTAACTGAAATAATAACAGGTAGTGCATCTTATAGACAGAGGGAACTTAAAAGTGGTGATGAAATAATCAAGGTAGCCCAGGGCGAAAAAGAACCTGTGGATATTGCAGGCTTTGATCTGGACGATGTGGTTAAACTGATTCGTGGTCCTAAGGGTACTGAAGTGCGCCTGACAGTAAAAAGGCCTGATGGAGCCATAAAAGTAATCAGCATTATTCGTGACATAGTTGAGATTGAAGAAACCTTTGCAAAATCGGCGATTATTAATAGTACCGACGGTCCGGTTGGCTATATCTACTTACCAGAGTTTTATGCCGATTTCAACCATATCAATGGCCGTAGTTGTGCTAAAGATATAGCTGAAGAAGTTAAGAAATTGAAAGCATCTGGTGTGAATGGTATTATCCTTGACCTTCGTGGTAATGGCGGTGGATCGCTGAATGATGTGGTAGAAATGGCAGGCGTATTTGTAGGGCAAGGTCCTGTGGTTCAGGTTAAAAGTAATAACGCATCACCAAATGTACTTAAGGCTCAAAAACCATCAGATAGCACTTACTATACAGGCCCGTTGGCTATAATGGTAGATGAAGGTAGTGCATCAGCTTCTGAGATTTTGGCTGCGGCTATGCAAGATTATAAGCGTGCTGTAATAGTGGGTGGTATGACTTATGGTAAGGGAACGGTTCAAAAAATAATTGACCTTGACCAGGGAGTTTCTCCACAAATGCACAAACAAATGGAGAATGATACACTGGGCGCCCAGGGGAAATCAATTGGTTCGTTAAAACTTACTATGGAGAAATTCTACCGCATCAATGGTGGTTCAACCCAATTGAAAGGCGTTACTCCTGATATTGCCCTACCTGATGCCTATGATAGTTATGATGATGAGGATTTTGGCGAGCGCAACAACAAATCGGCACTAGCCTGGGATGAAATTAAAAAAGCTGACTACACCCCTACTAATAGCATACCTGATCTAAAACAATTGACAGCAATGAGTGCTAGCAGGGTGAAATCGAACGAAACCTTTAGTTTAATCACAGAAAACTCAGAATACACCAAGAAAAAAAGAGAAGACAATAAGGTATCTCTGAACGAGATTAAATACCGTAAATATCAGGCTGAGGCCAATGAAAGGTCGAAGAAATTTGAGGACCTGATGAAGCAATCAGTGAAACTGGATGTTACCAATACTAAAATGGATATGCAGCGTATAACTGCTGACAGTACTTCAATTGCTAAAAATAAGGAGTGGTTGAAGAATATTGGACAAAACATTTATATCGCTGAAACCGTAAATATCATTAATGACATGAATAAGAGTGCGATGAAACTGGAAAGAAAAACCGGTATGAAGTAAAGTCAACCATATATTTTCTAAATTTATCAACAGGAAGCGGTTAAAACATAGTTTTAACCGCTTCCTGTTTTAGGTAAATAAGAGGATAAATACAAAATACCCCTACC
>CAIWHI010000751.1 GCA_903912435.1 uncultured Bacteroidota bacterium
GTTTTACCACTACCTGATGGACCTACAAAAGCCACTGTTTCACCCAATTTCACATTAAAGGAAATGCCATCGAGTGCATAGCGTGATGAGCTATTGTGCTTGAATGTAACGTCTTTGAACTGAACAGTATCAATACCATTTATTGCCTCAGGATGTTCGGGGCTGAACTCCATAGGTTTTTTAAGGAGTTCGGTCATGTTGTGCAGCGATGCTTCTGCCTCACGATAAGAAAGAATCACATTCCCTATTTCCTGCATTGGGCCAAAAATGAAGAAGGAATAAAAAGTAAGGGTAAGGTATTGGCCGGGAGAAATGGTGCCTTTAAAGATGAAATACAATAGGCTCATTACAATAACCTGTTGCAGGAAATTCACAAATGTTCCCTGTATGAAGGATATAGTACGAATACTGCGTACCTTTTTCAATTCAAGCTGGAGGATTTTAATAGTTGTAGCATTGAGCCTACGGATTTCCTGATGGGTAAGTCCAAGGCTTTTTACTAATTCTATATTACGCAATGATTCGGTGGTACTACCGGCAAGTGCATTTGTTTCACGAACTATATTTTTCTGTACAATTTTTATCCGCTTAGAAAGGGAGCTTGTAAGCAATCCTAAAACTATTGCTCCACCTATATACACCAATGGCAGGTAGGGGCTTAGTGATATGGCATACACAATTACAAATACTATACCTATAACTGTAGGCAATAGTACATTGAAAAACGATGTGATGAATTTTTCGCAATCCACCCTTACTTTCTGGAGGATAGATAAGGTCTGCCCACTGCTTTGGTCTTCAAATTCCTGGTAGGGCAGGCGTAATGCATGACGCAGACCATCAGTATATAGTTGAGCACCATATTTCTGGATAACCACGTTCACAGTATAGTCCTGGAAATTCTTGGCTATTCTCGATACCATTGCTACTCCCATAATAGCTCCTTTTAAAACGAGGGCCTGTGATATAAATGTATTTTGATCGCGAAAAATAAGACCTGCTGCATCTACAGAATGGGGGTGATTCACAAAACGGTCTAGAATCTTACCCGAAATCATAGGGTTGAGCAAAGAAAAAACCTGATTTATGGCGGCCAAAACGATGGCGAGGAATATAAGCAGCTTGTAACGGCTGAGGTATTGCATCAATAATTTCATAGCCTGCAAAGGTAATTGGTTAACAAGTATATACTGCTATTGGCGTATTACCTTTTATTATAGGGATATAGGTATGTTATTTCGATTTATGATAATGTTGTTGAGTATAAATTGAGATTTGTAATAATGATAGAATCAATTCATAATAGCTATCATAGAGCCCACTTTTTTATCAATAGGCAATGTAAATGTATGGACAGTGATTTCATTAAGAGGCAACCAATAGGTGCGCTCATTGGGCAGGAGGTTGACAATATTTACAGGGTCGGGTGATGATACACGATAATAAATGCTCATAATCTGCGAGTCGTCATAAGCAGATGGCTGGAAATAGTCGGTAGTATAATAGTGACCTAGTATTTCTATAGTCAGGCCCAGTTCTTCCATCCATTCCCTTTTCAAGCAATCCAGCGTACCTTCTCCCCATTCCAATCCTCCGCCTGGAAACTTAGTGATTACCTTGCCCCTGATGAGTTCCTCATTCACCAGGACTTTGCCCTCATGAATCCAAAGACCGTAAACGCGGATGTTGAATTTGCTCATTCTTCGAAGTCAAAAGTCAAAAGTTAAAAGTCAAAAGTTAAAAGTTAAAAGTCAAAAAAGTCCTCGATGGAATAAACGCAGCTGATCTGGTATATTCATAAAATGGGCTCTATAAAGACATTCTTAAAACACTTACCCTATTGCCTGGTTAAGGTCTTGTAAAATATCTTCAATATTTTCAATTCCTACACTCATTCTTATGAGGCCATCGGTGATGCCGTATTGCAGACGGTTTTCGCGAGGCACCCCAAGGTGGGTTGTAGATGCA
>CAIWHI010000752.1 GCA_903912435.1 uncultured Bacteroidota bacterium
ATTAAGCCAGGCTTTTGGTTTAGGGGGATCTACCAATGGAGAGACTTTTAGAGTTGGAGACCCCTCACCTACCCTCTACCTCGCAAGAGCCTACCTTAAACAAACATTCGCAATAGGTAAGAATTATACCACCCAAACCGATTTCCAAAACCAACTTTACGGTTCATTGCCTACAAAATATGTTCAATTGATCATTGGAAAATACTGTATAGGCGATTTTTTTGATAACAATAATTACAGCAATTCGCCCAGGACTCAATTTATGAACTGGGCATTAATGAATAATGGAGCCTGGGATTATGCAGCCAATGTCAGAGGCTATGACTATGCATTAACTACAATTCTGCAATTAAAAAACATTGCCTTTAAAAGTTCATTGGCTCTTTTGCCAACTTTTGCTAATGGCCCAAACCTCAATCCTAACATAGGGGATGCTTTTGGTATAAATACAGAAGTGGTAAAAAATTACACCATTAAAGGCCAGGCAGGGAATCTTAGAGTTTTGGGCTATTACAATTCAGGTTCTTTTGGAAGTTACCTGGAGGCTTTAAAACATTTAGATTATGATGGAAAACCAGATTTTGTACCAACAAGAACCTCTGGAAATCATAAGATAGGTTTTGGAATAAATGCCGACCAACAACTCAACGAATCGTTAGGCATATTTGCCAGAGCAGGTTGGAATGATGGCAAAACAGAAACCTGGTGTTTCACCGAAGTTGACCAATCAATATCTGGTGGCTTTTTATTGAATGGCAAAAAATGGAAAAGGCGGGATGATAATATTGGTGGTGCAATAGTTATTAATGGACTATCAAATGACCATAAGAAATTCCTTGCGGCTGGAGGATTGGGGTTTGAATTAGGTGATGGAGGTTTATTGGCCGGAACAGAAAATGTACTTGAACTGTTTTATAACGTAAAGCCTTTTTCTAATCCTGTATGGATAAGCGGTGATTACCAATTCATTATAAATCCAGGTTATAATAAGGATAGAGGTCCGGCAAATGTATTTTCATTAAGGGCGCATATTGAATTTTAGCAAACATATATTTGCGATTATTAAAAATGACTACACAATCATTAAAAGTATTAAAAGACGAAAAACTAGCGAAGCTAAAAGGATGGCGAAGGGAAAGGTCGAAGCAAAGCCTATCAGAGGTTTTCTCATCGGTTGAAGTACCAAAAAACGGTGGTTTCTGGAAAAAACTGCTTGCTTTTGCCGGACCGGGATTGATGGTATCAGTAGGTTATATGGACCCAGGCAATTGGGCGACTGACATAGCAGGCGGATCACAATTTGGCTATTCACTACTTTCAGTAATATTGATTTCCAATCTTTTTGCTATTCTACTACAATACCTTGCCTTAAAATTGGGCATTGCAACTGAACGGGATTTGGCGCAAGCCTGCCACGATCATTATCCGAAATCTATTAGCTTCATTTTATGGGTACTATGTGAAGTTGCCATAGCAGCCTGCGACCTTGCCGAAGTAATAGGGGCTGCTTTGGCACTCAACCTGTTGTTTGGCATACCATTAACATGGGGTGTTTTGATTACTGCATTTGACGTATTGCTCATACTATTGTTTCAGTATAAAGGATTCAGATTGCTGGAAAGTATTGTAGCGGCATTCATTTTCATTATTCTGGCTTGTTTTGGTTATGAAATAATAGTATCTCACCCTTCGGTATTTCCGTTACTCAGTGGGCTAATTCCCCATAAGGAAATAATCTATAACCCTAAAATGCTCTATATTGCTATTGGGATACTTGGGGCAACGGTAATGCCGCATAATCTCTACCTGCACTCTAGTATAGTACAAACCCGCAATTATGACCGTGACAGTGTGGGTAAACGAATGGCGATAAAATTCGCCACTATTGATAGTACAGTTTCTCTGCTTTTTGCCTTCTTTATCAATGCTGCCATCCTGATTGTGGCAGCGGCAACCTTCCATACATCAGGCCATACTGAGGTAGCATATATAAAGGATGCCTATAAATTACTTGACCCTGTATTGGGGGTAACCGCTGCAAGTACCATATTTGCTATTGCCCTATTAGCATCGGGGCAAAATTCGACCCTGACAGGCACCCTGGCCGGGCAAATTGTGATGGAAGGCTTTCTCAACATCAGGCTAAAGCCATGGGTGAGGCGACTGATAACCAGGGCAATAGCCATCATACCTGCATTTATTGTTACGCTCCTATATGGTGAAAGAGGCATAGACAATTTATTACTTTTGAGCCAGGTAATACTGTCTATGCAATTAAGTTTTGCGGTGATTCCATTAGTGGTATTCACTAGTGATAAAATTAAGATGGGCGAATTTGTGAACCGCACACCAACTAAAATTGTAGTGTGGATAGTTGCAGGAATAATTCTGGTTTTGAATGTTTATTTATTAATTGATACTTTCAGACACTAGAAACCCTTCACTTTTACAATTAATTCTTGTGTTTTTTGTGTTTGCCCTTACCACCCTGACTACCTATCACTACAGTACCTGCAAAAGACACATTGCAATTATCATTGAGTATATTTAATGTGGCCAATGTATTAGTGGTGCCTTTAACCGATGCATCAAAATAAACAGTACCAACCGGACCTGTACTTCCCAATGTCAAATTTGAATAAGGGCTACCAGTAATACAATTTTGATGGGTCATACCTTCAACATTTCCATTTAATGTCAGGTTATTTGTGCCTATACTTAGTTTACCCGATACAAAAGTCAATAATTTACTAACTGTAAGATTGCCGCACAAACTTGCCATAGAAGCCACATTAACGGTGAGGTTAGCCAATGTTACACCTGATACCGTATGAGGAGCCCCGGCAATAACTACTCCACCTGTTCCTGATTCGG
>CAIWHI010000753.1 GCA_903912435.1 uncultured Bacteroidota bacterium
CCTAAACCTATCCCAATCCTTCCAGACTGGTTTATAGCCCCTGCCTTCAATCATATTTTTCACCTCCAGCACACTACGACTATCATCAATTTCAAATTGTTCCAATGATTCAGGCTCCACCGCATATCCACCGGGATTAGTTTTCGAACCCGCACTCATAGCAGTTGCACCTAGTTGAATAATATGGTCTCGAAAAACTTCATTTTCCCTTGTAGAGATAGACAGTTCTATTTCTTCATTAAAAATCCTCCATGCACAGATGAGTTGCACCAACTCCTTATCACTAATTACGCTCTTAGGTTCAATAAGCCCGGTAGCAGGGCGCAACCTTGGGAAGGAGATACTGTAGCGGGTTTGCCAAAAGTGCTTTTCAAGGTAATTAACATGCAAGGCCGTAAAGAAATTATCTGTCCTCCAGTCCTCAAGACCAATCAATACGCCTAAGCCTATTTTATGGATACCTGCCCTACCCAATCTATCTGGAGTATCGAGGCGGTAGTCGAAATTAGATTTCTTACCCTTAAGGTGGTACAATTTATAATTTTCCTTGTGGTAGGTTTCCTGGTAAACTAATACAGCATAAAGCCCTTCATCAGCCAATAATTTATACTCATGCTCATCTAACGGCTGCACCTCAATTGAAATATTGGAGAAATGGGGTTGGAGTAGTTTTACCGCATTTACAAGGTAGTCTACCCCTACAGTTTTATTAGCCTCACCTGTCACCAATAATACATGATCAAAGCCTTCTTTCTTTAAAAATTCAGCCTCTTGTAATATCTCTATAGCTGAAAGGGTGCGGCGTTTCAGCTTATTATCAAAACTAAAACCACAATAATTACAGATGTTTTGACACTCATTTGATAAATAAAGGGGGGCATAGAGTTGCACGGTCTTACCAAACCTCTTTTGGGTGATTTTTTGGCTCAACTGTGCCATTTGCTCTAGATATGGAGCGGCAGCAGGTGAAATCAAAGCAATAAAATCATCAATATCTCTGCGAGTCTTAGCCAGGGCCCGCTCCACATCTACAGTAGTTTTACTATAAATACGGTCATGAACCTCATCCCAATTATACTTTTCAAACTCCTCCTGAAACATAATCTATGTTTTTAAATGCGCCTAAACAATGGCTACATTTCCTATTAATTCAAAAAACTAGTCAACGGACTAGAAGCTTCCGCACTGGTTCTCACTGCTCCCGGTGCCGAATTATAAGCCATTCGGCCTGCTTCAACCGCCATCTTAAAGGCCAGGGCGATATTTACGGGGTCACCTGCAACTGCTATGGCTGTATTTACCAAAACAGCGGATGCACCAATTTCCATTGCTGCGGCAGCATGGCTGGGTAAGCCCAACCCGGCATCTACAATCACCGGCACATTGCTCTGCTCAATAATAATCATTAAAAACTCTAAAGTTTTAAGACCCATATTGCTGCCTATAGGCGCACCAAGCGGCATTACAGCCGCTACACCTACCTCTTCCAGTCGCTTACATAAAACCGGATCAGCATGAACATAGGGAAGCACTATAAATCCTTCCTTCACCAATTGCTCTGCCGCCTTCAATGTTTCTATTGGGTCAGGCATCAGGTATTTAGGGTCAGGGTGAATTTCCAGTTTCAACCAGTTGGTTTGCAAAGCTTCACGGGCCATTCTTGCAGCAAATATTGCTTCTTCGGCATTTCTTACACCTGAGGTATTTGGCAATAGATTGATGTGTGAATGACTCAAGAAATTCAAAATATCATCATCATCCCCATCAGGATTCATCCTTTTTAGAGCCACTGTTACCAATTCACTGCCTGAGGCCAACAAAGCCTGTTCCATCAATCTATGATTTCCAAATTTCCCTGTTCCGGTAAATAACCGTGATGAAAATTCCTTACCTGCTATTACTAATTTGTCGGGCACTTTTTTTAAGTTAAAAAGTAAAAGTTAAAAGTTAAAAAGTCCTTTGGTTTATAAATTCAAAAGTAAAAATTCAAAATTCAAAGAAGTCCTTTTGATGGCGTTTTTTTGATTACATATTTTATACTAAACTACTGTTTATCAATTCATTAAATTGTCTTGCCGAACCTATTACATCATCTGCATTTGAAATGGCACCTGAAATGGCTAGGCCATGTAGGCCGGTATTCAATAGGCTTGAAACATCCATATGTTTTACTCCGCCTATTCCAACTATTGGTGGCACATTATAGCCATTAGCTTTTACCTTGGTCAATATATTTTTATATCCATCTAAGCCTAAAATGGGTTTCAAATTGGCTTTTGTGGTAGTATATCTAAATGGCCCTAAGCCTATATAATCAATATCTTTTGTTGCAAGTTCTGCAACATCATCATAGGTATTGGCGGTACAACCTATTATAAACCCATCACCCAATAGCCCCTTTGCGTCTTCGGGAAACATATCCTCCTTGCCCAGATGCACACCATCTGAATAGATATCCATTGCCAATGCTACATTATCATTGATAATCAGCTTGGCATTATATTTTTTACAAATAGCCTGCACTTCAAGGGCTACCTTTTTATAATCAGCATAATCAACACCCTTCAACCTTAACTGAATCCAATCTACCCCACCCTTACAGGCCTGTTCGGCATGCGTGGCATTTGTAGTTATGTATTGTAATCTGCTTATCAGCTTCATTAATTAAATGATTTATGATAACCTAATAATGTATCAGTACTTGCCAAAAACTGCCAGGTATAGCTATTGGCATTCTCGGCAGCAGTGGGCAAATCATTGCCTAGGGCCAATTGGGCTGTTAAGGCTGCTGATAATACACAGCCACTACCATGTTTTTCACCATTGGGTATGCGGTCGTTGGTAAATGCATAAGTATGGTCGGATGTATAGAGGAGGTCAAGTATGTTATTATCCTCACTATGCCCACCTTTTAGGTAAATGTTTACAAATTCACTCATTTCCTCCAAAGTTGTATTCAAATCCTCATCACCAAAAAGCTTGTGGGCTTCAGGCAAATTTGGAGTAATACAATGTACCTTCTTTAGAACTTCTATAAGCCCATTATCCCCTTCATTATGAAAAACAAATCCTGCACTTGCTTTTAAGATCGGGTCAAAAACTATTATTGGCGAATCCAGCCTTTCATGCAGGTACTTAACCAGTTTTGACAAAACATCAAAGCTTTCAATCAAACCAATCTTAAGGAACCTAATCTCAAACCGCCTTAATAATACCTCAATCTGACTGATAATTTTATCAATGGCCACCCATTCTACCTTATCAAATTCACAATCATTTTGCCAGGTCAAGGCTGATACTACCCCAAAACCATATACCCCATTACTTTCGAATGTCTTAATATCAGCCGATACACCAGCCCCTGCCGATGGGTCGAAACCGGCAATTGAAAGTGCATATGGACGATTTGTGGGCATTATTTTAGTTTATCGATTTGGTTTTTAATTAATTACGAAATCATTATTGCCTATTATTTTGGCTAAAGCCATTGTTATTTTCTTATCCAACCCCGACCTAAAGGCCGGGGCTACTATTTATTACAAGAGTATTTTAAAAACTATAAAGAGGCAAATTGAACACCAATCTAAATTTAAAGGTCACGAATTAGTGACCTTTAATTATGGCGAATTCGCCATAATTAAAGGTCTGATTCAATATACTCGCTCAAAAGTATTTACGGTTGGGATTCAATCTGAATATTCAAATTTTGCCCTCAATAGCGTTTTAACTTTTGACCAATACCATTATTCTCGCAGCCGTTTTAACTTTTAACTTTTACCTTAGATTAAGAGTAAATCTCTCCAACCTCCAAAAACTCCTTCGATTTTTCTTCCATGCCTTTTAGTAGCTCTTCTTCCTTTTGTGAATAATCCCTGATATCCTGGGAGATTTTCATGGAGCAGAAATGCGGACCACACATGGAGCAGAAATGCGCAATCTTTGCACCTTCGGCAGGTAGGGTTTCATCATGGAAAGACTTGGCTGTTATTGGGTCGAGGGATAGGTTAAATTGATCTTCCCACCTGAACTCAAACCTGGCCTTACTCAGGCAATTATCCCTATACTGTGCACCAGGATGGCCTTTTGCAAGGTCTGCCGCATGGGCAGCAATTTTATAAGCAATTACGCCGTCTTTTACGTCTTTTTTATCAGGTAAGCCAAGGTGTTCTTTAGGGGTAACATAGCACAGCATTGCCGTACCATACCAACCAATCATGGCGGCACCTATAGCCGAGGTAATATGGTCATAACCAGGGGCTATATCGGTAGTCAATGGGCCTAAAGTATAAAATGGTGCTTCATCGCAACACTCTAATTGCTTGTCCATATTCTCCTTAATCATGTGCATAGGTACATGCCCAGGACCTTCTATCATTACCTGTATATCATGCTTCCAGGCTATTTTGGTTAATTCCCCAAGTGTCTCTAATTCAGCGAATTGGGCAGCATCATTTGCATCAGCAATTGAACCTGGGCGCAATCCGTCTCCCAATGAAAAACTTACATCGTAAGCCTTCATTATTTCGCAAATCTCTTCAAAATGGGTATAGAGGAAATTCTCTTTGTGATGGGCAAGGCACCATTTAGCCATGATACTACCACCACGGGATACGATACCTGTAACCCTCTTAGCGGTTAATGGAACATACCTCAATAACACACCAGCATGAATAGTAAAATAGTCAACCCCCTGCTCAGCCTGCTCTATCAATGTATCCCTGAAGATTTCCCAGGTAAGGTCTTCGGCCTTACCATTCACTTTTTCAAGGGCCTGGTAAATTGGCACAGTACCTACCGGAACAGGGCAATTTCGTATAATCCACTCCCTGGTTTCGTGTATGTTTTTACCAGTTGATAAATCCATAAGGGTATCGCCACCCCATTTGCAACTCCAAACGGCCTTATCTACTTCTTCCTCAATACTTGAGGTAACAGCCGAGTTACCAATATTGGTATTAATCTTCACAAGGAAGTTACGGCCTATAATCATAGGCTCACTTTCGGGGTGGTTGATATTGGCAGGTATAATGGCACGGCCACGAGCTATTTCGTCCCTTACAAATTCTGGAGTAATGATTTTCTTAGCAATATTGGCACCAAAACTTTGGCCGGCATGCTGGTTCCACAGTTCGCTATTATTCATTAGCTCATCTATACGAAGATTCTCCCTTATGGCAATATATTCCATTTCGGGGGTAATGATTCCTTTACGGGCATAGTGTAATTGAGTAACATTAGCTCCCTTTTTGGCCCTGAATGGCTTGCGAATATGGTCGAACCTTAACTCATCAAGCATTTTATCCTCAAGCCTTTCGTTGCTGTAATGGGCGGTAAAACTATCCAGCTTGTCCACATCGTTCCTACCTATTATCCATTCTTCACGGAGCCTTGGCAATCCTTTTGTAATATCAATAGATGCAGACGGGTCGGTATAAGGACCACTTGTATCATAAATGGTAACCGGTGGATTTAGGATTAATTCCTCTAAACCGAAAGTACGGGTTACAGTAGGGCTAACCGACACCTCGCGCATCGCCACCTTAATATTATGAAGTTTGCCTTGCACAAAGATTTTCTTTGAACCCGGATAAAAATCTGACTTGATATTACTTTCTGTAGGTGCCGTGTCTTTTTTCATTATGTTGCTATTTTAGAAATTAATTTTTTGAATAATTTTCGCCTTAAAATTGAGTTAGAGGTACTACCCTCCCTGGGTTGCCTTAATAAGGGTGATCTTATCGTTAGGATTTAATTGATGGGTAGGCCAGTCGGCCCTGGAAATAACATTATTGTTTACTGCCAGTGCAATGCCTTTTTGGGATTGTATATTGAGTACATCCAATACATCAGACAGATTGGGTGTGCCTTGCATTTCGTGCAATTTATTATTCACATAAACCTCCATACCACAGTATAGTTTAGAACAGAACAATGAAACTTTAAGGGGAAAATACAGAAAGGCATTCTCACTTTTTTCCTTCGCAGGCATTATCCTGGGCAGGTACAAAGGGTATAATCTCAGCCAAAATAGTAGGCACCCCTAAAGTCTATATCAAAGGTAATAGTTTAGAAGGAAAAAGTAGCGATTATATTCCACATGGTGTATTAATCAGTAAAGTTATCCACAATGCGATAATTCATTTGGTATTAAGCGGCTAAAATCGGGGGCAAATGGTCTTTAGTTTAGGACCTCCACCGGCATCTTTAGGATAATTACCGGTAAGCCCCAAAGTTAATTCATAGCCACCTTGCAGGTTACTAGCCTCCTTTAGTCTACTTGTATTTACGTCATAGCTTATTCCAAGTGAGGCATGTTTATATTTCACCTTAACAACAGGAATAATAGCATCCTGAAAACGGTAAAAAACACCTCCATAAATTTCAAATTCAGAAGTTCCGATACCCGGTGTTGTTCGCCAACCAAATAATCCACCAGCTATTATCTCCGTATAGGTACCCTGTAGGGCATAATTGGCATGCATTTGCCATACCAGGTGCTCGTTCAACTCCCGAATCATTCCTGCATTTAGGTTGCCACGTATGTTTTCATTATACCCATAGGTTTTGAAGTAGGAGAAATTGGGCTGTAAAAAATGATATGCTGAGATACCGACCATATAGGTTACATCCTTTTCCCCTGCCGGGCTTACATTATAATTGATACCCGCCCCCAGGTCTGTAATCTCCATTTTAGGATTAGGCCAATTCTCTAAAGTAGGATTACCTGGGTCGAAATGCCCGTTTTGAAACTGGCTGTTGGTGGTAGCTTTTGTAGGGTCAAAGCTATATTGGAGGTAGCCCCCTGCAAACCCGAAGGAAAGGTAAGAACTATTACCCCCAAGGGTCTTATTAAAATTCACCGCTCCATATACCGATGAAATTTTTTGGTCTAATTCACCGGCCTGATCATAATGACCCAATAAGGCAAAACTCAAATAATCGGCAGAATTACGGCCTAATGACAACCTGTATTCGCCGTTGATCAATACGGTTTGATAAGGATCAGTAATACTACTCCATTGGTTTCGGGTATATATAGTAACTCTGTAATTGTCATTGCATACACCCGCAAGGGCTGGATTGCGTAATAATGATGTTTCATAAAACTGGGAAAAATGCAGGTCGGCCTGTGCCCATGTAAGCACAGGAAAGAAAGCTAAAATCAGTAAGACATTAAATAATCGGCTCATTAAATTACAATTTTATCTTACTACCGTTACACTTCCTTTTTTGGTTATTTTGGTTCCGTTCTCACAAATTGCATCTACCACCCATACAAAAACTTCCGGTAACGGAGTCTGGTTATTATAGGTTCCATCCCACGAATTAACCGCATCATTTATCTGGATATTTGTTTTTTCAAACATAAGGTCACCCCACCTGTTATATATCCTGAAAGAGCTAATCATCTTTATCCCCTCATCCCCCCTGGGATAAAAGATATCATTATTGCCATCTCCATTAGGTGAAAATGAATTCGGCACAAAAAGGTGGCCACAATCGCAGGTAACCAATCTAAAAGAGTCAACAATAGAGGAAGCACATTTACCCTCTCCAAAAACCCAATATTTACCGGGTGTGTTGGCAGGATGATCACTACCATTATACCCATCGCTCCATATATAATTGGCAAAACCATCAGGAGCAACCATGGTGGCTGTAGAACCTGCACAATAGGTAGTATCGTGAATGATTGGATTGACGGTTTTAAGTGGGGAATACTTAGCAAGGTAAAG
>CAIWHI010000754.1 GCA_903912435.1 uncultured Bacteroidota bacterium
AATTTATAAAGGTTATTGTATCACCAAAGAGGAAAATAATCAATGTTAATATACAAATATACAAGGGCAATCTCATGAAAAGTTTTTAGCTTACTAAATATTGCATATTGCAAGATAGTCACAACCTTTGCTTAATATAGAAAAAAGAGCTTTTTAGCTCTTTTTTTATTGATTTTTGTATTACTACGGACTATACTTGATCTAGTCCGTAGTAATGAGGGGTATTTATGGTGCATCCAGAATGGGTTTTAAGATTTAAAGCAAAAAATACAGAAATAAGATATGTAAAAGGAAAATATTATTTATATAATATAACTTCAGTTTGGTGCCCTGAAAAAAAGAGGACTAAGAAAGTTACGCTAAATTATGTAGGTAGCATTTCTGAAGAATATGGATTAATTCCTTCAGGCATGGCTAAGAAAGGCAAAAAGAAGGCAGGAGAATCGCCATTGAAAGTAGTTCCAAAAGAAGAAGTAGATTTTTTAGATGCGTTCGAAAGTATCGAAGATCCAAGATCAGCCAAAAATCAACTTTATACAGTATCAGAAATTTTATTGGTAACCCTTTGCGGAGTAATCTGCGGCGCCAATGGCTGGTGCGATATTGAGAATTATGGTAAGTCTAAAATCAATCATTTAAGACAATATTTGGATCATAATAACGGCGTGCCAAGTGATGATACAATCCGTAGATTTTATCGCAATATTGACCCTGCCGCATTCGAAAAATTATTCAGAGAATGGGTGAGCAACTTGGTTAAAAAGGTTGAAGCACGAGCTATTGCGATCGATGGTAAATGCTCGCGCCACAGCTTTGACGGAGATGGAAATATGCTTCATATGATTAGCGCTTTTGCAACTGAAGCCAGGATAGTCCTTGGTCAGGAAAAGGTATCAGATAAAAGTAATGAAATTACCGCGATTCCAAAAATGCTTGATTGGCTTGACGTCAAAGGTCATATAGTGACAATTGATGCTATGGGCTGTCAATACGCGATTGCTAATCAAATTGTCAAAAAAGAAGGTGATTATATTTTCTCTCTTAAAGGCAACCAAGGTACTTTGGCAGAGGACGTGAAGCTATATTTTGAGAATAAAAACTTTGAAAAATCTAATAGTTACACCGATTATGATAAAGCTCATGGGAGAATGGAAACTAGAGAATGCAAAGTAGTAAGCGGATTAAAATGGCTAAGAGAGCTTCATCCAAACTGGCAAACTATCAATGCTATTATTGAAATAAAATCTACTCGAGAAATTGGCGAAACAAGCACGCAAGAAACTAGATATTATGTATCTTCAATGGATGCGAGGGCGGATAAAGTATTAAAAGCGATTCGCAGTCATTGGGCGATTGAGAATAGTTTACATTGGGTTCTTGATATGTCGTTTAATGAGGACTACTCAAGGATTAGAAAGGAGAATGCTCCACATGTCATGGCCATTTTTAGGCATATTGCGCTCAACTTATTGCAAACAGCTAAAAAGACTCAGGAGACGTTTAAACGCCAGTCAATCGTTGGGCTGCGGAAGCTATGCGGTTGGGATGAGCAAAAACTGGATTTAGTAATTGCTCAAAAAATTTCATGAGGTGGCCCTGAGCTGTATAATGGCCAAAATCGAACTGGTTTATTAGTTAAGTCCTCTCTTATATGACCTATATTAGGATTTAAGGCGAGATTCCTGAATGATTCAAAAAATTGATCTAGCACTTTGTTTGCAGCGTTATGATTATCTTGGGCTATATAATTCCAGATTTGTTTTAAATCTTGTTCT
>CAIWHI010000755.1 GCA_903912435.1 uncultured Bacteroidota bacterium
GACATAAATTGCCAGGTATGACAATTTCAGACGTGATAACCGCTATAGCAACTAAAAATCAAAAAGAAGGATTTACACTTAATCCATCGGCATCAACAATTGAGATCATTAAGTTTGAAACAAAAATCGGCTTTTTATTGCCTCCTGAGTTTAAAGCATTATATTCAGTTTGTAATGGCTTTGAATGTGAAGAAGATATGTTTCGATTTATTCCACTTGACGATATTATCGAACGGGGTGATCACGGAGAAAATTGGTTTCACTTTGCGGAGTATATGATTTTCTGTGACATCTGGACTCTAAGGAAAAACAATGATCGCTATGAAATTGTCAATTTAGGTAATACAGAATTTATCCTTTGTACATCACTAACTGAATTTCTTGAACATTTTTTGGCCGGTAACGTTTTTGAAGATGGAGGTCTCTACCATTGGCGAGAAACTTTGCATTAGCTGTTCGTAAGTTGTTAAGTCAGACTCATTCCAAGTTGGGCTAAGTTATGCCGACTTATGTCGATTTAAACAGGCTAAATTTAATGAACACAATAATCGGTTGAAGTGCCAACAAATTCATTGTAAATAGGATCGACACTTGTCCTCTCTCCTATACAGGAATTAGAACGAAAGTACCAGAGTGAAGAGCGGTGTGGCTTTTGTACGCCTATCTTAGTGCAATACCCCCTACCCTACTAAAATTTTTCCTCAATATCTTCTAAAAGCATTTATACCTTTGGCTTCAGTCCTTTTTGGAACCATACTGGGTTTGCGAATAGACTAAATTGTATATGCAATCTAACAGTACAACTTCGATCACCCTAAGAAAATAACGTAAATGAACATATTTAGCTGGTTATTCGGTAAAAAAAAATCAGATAAGAAAGACCATCCAGATAACACCAACCAGGTTGTGAAAGCCCTGCCTGACAAAAATCAGGAAAAGAATACTAATGATATCAAGGTCTATGATAAGTATGGCCGGGAATTTTATATTACCAAAGAACAATGGAAAACTAAAGTTCTTCTCGATAACCTGGAGAAGGTAAAGAATAATCCTGATGAATTGTATAATATACTTTTGAGTGCATTACACGATGGCTTTTTTGAAGAAGCCATAAAGTACTCTGAGATATTAGTTGAAATTGATGCCCAAAATTCTCGTGGCACTATAATACTTGGTATTGCATATATGAAATGTAAACGGCTTGATGATGCAATGCGGGTATTTAACAATTTTATCAAGACATTTGGTGATGATGGAATAGTACTTACTAATCTTGCCAAAGTATATGCCGAGAAAGGAAACCAGCTAAAAGCAGAATCGATATTATGGCATGCTTTGGAAGTTGATCCCAAATAGGAAAATGGATTGGGGTGGTATGCAGCCATACAAAATGAACGTGGTGGCGAATTGGCATTATTGGAGACTTACAGACGGATAGCAACATTTCCCGAAAGTTGGAGAGCTCAACTACTGCTCGCACGCTTTTCTCTTCAAAAAAAAGATATTGAAACTGCCAGAAAATTGTATCACGAATCTATTGAAAATGCAGGTAGCCCTGTACCTGAGGACCTGTTGAGGCAAATGAGTGGTGATCTAGGTAACAATGGTTACCTGAAGGAAATTATAGAATTAGTTGAACCTCATTTTCAGGCTAATTTATATGGCATAAGAGTTGGCAATAACCTAATTAAAACCAATTTTGAACTTGCAAAATTGCAAGAAGCCAAGTTGATTCTGAATCAATTATATGATCTGAATCATCCCGACTGGCGTGAGATTCTTGCCTACTGGGATATTGAAATAGCAAAAAAGGGAATAACAACGGAATCGAAAAATATGCCAAAAGAGGAATCAATTGCCCTATTTTCCATAGAAGGGCCATTGTGGTGCCGCGATAATTCCCCATTTGCACAACTATTACCACCCAAAGACCCTGAATCAGCTAAAATTTTCATTTTTGGGAATACAATATTACAGAGTGAGACATCACAGAATATTGGTGCCCAACTCGCTGATGCCCCCGGGCGGGCCAGCCGGTTCATTCCTCTTTTCCTAGCAGAACAAATCTGTCTTACTACCAATGCCGAAACCCATGTTCTAATCCCTTGGATACAAACTAAAGGGTTTGCCGTTTTTGGAAATCCAAATAGTGAAAAAGAGTTATGTGAGTTAATCGAAAAAAACGAGGTTTTAACTGATTTTGTATTTAATGTTATTGTTGATGTAACAAGTGATATTTGGGCAATAACTGTTAACATTATACGGAGAATTGATCGGATATCCCTGGAAAAGATAACTGTAAAATGCAAGCCGGAAAACATAGGACCTGTGGTACTAGAATTGAGTAAAGGAGTGAAAAAATCTTTGATCAGGTATACCGGAGTGAATGAAATAGCTAAACCTGTCTGGTATACAATACCCAATGACGTATCATGTTCAGATTACCTGTTGAGGCTTGAACAGTTGATTACCGTAGTGTGCATGAACCAGGATTACCTGGAGGGAGGTGGAATACATGGGGAGAACGAAATAATGGAGGGGATTTTATTTCTCAATTTAAGGAATCCCCTTAATAAGACATTCCGCATAGTGCTTGCTCATGCCTTAAAGCAAATGAAAAAATACAAACCCAATGTGGTCAATTTATTTAAAGAAAAAATATTGTTGCTACAAAAAGCCCATCCACTTGCAGGCATTGAAGGTGAGCTTATCTCCAAGGCTATTGCAGATATATTCTAAGAATTTAGGTAATCATCAATGGCGATTAATCACAAACGAAAGATAGAAAGGAATTATATGAAATGATCGTAAAAAAAGAGCAATAATTGGTGTGGGGAATGCCATTACTTTTTTTTGTTTCCCACCATTTTTATTACAATATCTCCAAATTTTTATTTACCTTAGTTATGCAATATGAGTTAACATCTATCTCATGTAGTTAAAAACTATAAATAATCAATAAAAAACGCATTAAAATCATGAAAAAGCTATCTATTATTTTGACGGTTTTATTTATAGTTATTTCTGGTGCCATAAGTAATATTTATGCCCAATATGATGACAATGAGGAAAGCTTTCTCTATTATGAGTTAGGTACCGGATTTGAAAAATTTAATAACTGGCATATTGGCTTCAATAAAAAATTCAATAGCAATGACCTAATATCTGGTGTTTTCAATTATCATATTCGCCTGACCCCACAGTTGCCTGGAGATTTCATACCCGAATATAGCACCTGGATAGGGAACCTACCTATACCCAGACAATCATTTGCTTTATTTTCTATGATGTATGGTAAGGTGTTTTATACTCCATCCAGATTTATAAGGTTTGTAGCCCGAAGCGGTTTTGTTGTAGGTAGGTGCGACCAATCAGTGGATTTTAAACCTGCAGAAATAATCGTTACGGGTGGATTTTTGGGTGGTGACAGGACATCAAATTATACCTTTAAGGAACAAATACTAACCGTAACCGGTATTGTGATTAACCCAACTATTGAAATGCCCTTATTACGTGGGCTTGGGCTTAATATTGGGGTTTATGGCAACATAAATAATGTAGCGAGTATTTATGGTTTGGATGCAAGTATATTAATTGGACAATTGAGAGATAGAAAAGTAAAAAGCGATGAAATGCAATAATGAAATTTGCAATACTTTTGTGAAATAATTTAGATCATCTTGAACAAATAGGAATGATGACAAAAATTGACATTATTGCTTCCAATCATCAAAATTTTTATTATTTTTATTTTTATGGAATGGAGGCGCACCCTTACTATAATCGGAATCATGATTTTCCTAGTTATGATAAAATCTTATTTGGAGAACCTAAAAGCAAGGAAAAAATGGAAACTAAACCGTCAAAACGACTTTGAAGGGTGGCAGGAACAACAATTTACCAGAGGATATATTGATGGGCAGGCCTCTAAAAATGATATTGATACTATAATATTTCAATATTGGGAATCAGGAAAATTAATAAGTACTTTTATTTCACCTATTGGCTTATACTGTAGGCATATAATACCTGAAGATTTCATCAGGTGGCCAATAAACGATGCACTGGTGAAGCAACCTGCATTAATTTTAAAAGATCAACTAAAAGTGCTCGCCAAAAAACTGCATCAATCGAAATTAATAGCAATTCCCAAAAATGGCTTTTTTGCGATTCATTTACTTACAGAAAATGGTTGGCAATCTACAGAAATGCTACAATCGGCAGCATCCTTGCTGCCTGAATGGCAAAAAGCAATTGAAATGGAAAAACAGGTTGCTATTCTATATCAGAAACAATTACCACTTCATGATCGTGATTCTATTGGCATCAAAAATTAGGTTGGTGTATCCTATAATATAAATACTAAATACTCCCTAAATTTAATCTGGAAAAATATCCTGATGGACATACTTACCCTAAAAAGATATTTTATTGATCAGCTAATAGATATTGGCAAGGCTAAAAAGAGCGATTCGAAGCCTCAAAATTCTTTTATTGAGTTCTTCATCAACAATCGGCCTCTCTCTGCCCTACTCGATGATTTTTATGCCTCGAAACACTTTATCACCCTCAAAAATAACATTGGCGTACTAGGTTCAAAACGGAATACCGCGTTGGAAATAATTAAAGTAAAACAATTATTAGGAAAAACAATTAACAAAGCAGACTTTGATGAGCTCATGAAAGAGTTAGGTAGAACTATTGATAAAAATACTATTAAGGACATAATTGACAGCCTTACTGATGAATTGGCCGAACCAGGAATTATGATTTACTGTTGTGCCAGATGTGGTGACTACCAATGTGGTGGTGTAATGGTGGAGATGGTTATTGATGAACATTATATAAAATGGACTTTTGGTGACGCCGAGAGAAATCTGGTCTTTGTTTTCGATAAGTATGCATACCTGGGTACTATAAGGAGTTATCTTGATAAAATTAAAACTTCTTAGCTTTTTATTATGTATGCCATAGGCGTTGCAAATATTAATATTAAAACATACATTGAGGAAAATGGAATATTTATGTTCGAATTTTCTTGAAATACATTTTTACCTAATTTTAATCAATTTATAAGGCAATTACAGATGTCACAGTTTAGCTTCATTCCCATTTTCCCTCACCCTATTTTGAGACCATACATAGCAAAGATGTATGTATTTAAAAGTAATGGCCGGCTTCCTGTAATGGATAATAAGTTGATTGTACCAAATGCCAACTTTAAACTAACGTATACCTGGCTAAATGGTATCGTAGCCAAAATTGGAGATAAGACTTTTGATCAAAGTGAGAATCAAATAAGTTTATCTGGATTGATAGATAGACCAGTTTTGCTTGATCCAAAGAAAGATTCAAGGACAGGAACTATAATCATTGAATTCAACCCCTTTGGAGCCTACCGATTTTTTCACCTATCATTTACAGAACTCAAAAACCAGATTATTGAATTATCTGACCTTTTTGGTAATCATGTAAATGAAATACAAACCCAATTGACCAATTCAAACTCATTGAAGCAAAAAGTAGATTTATTGCAAATATTTCTAATCAAACAATTAGATAAAACCTCCCCTGATCCAATATTTGATTATTGCATTAAAAGAATATTAGTTGCTAAGGGCGTGGTAACTGTAGCAAAATTGGAAAAAGAAACAGGATATAGCTCCCGATGGTTACATACAAAATTCACAGAGCACCTGGGTAGTGGCCCAAAAAACCTGGCTGAAATTGTTAGGTTCAAACAATTTTATAAGACATATTCTACTGGCATTGATATCCACCAATTCAAAGACCAAATTTATCAGTACTATCACGACCAATCTCACTTTATTAGGGCATTTAAACGATTTACCGGTTTCACCCTTACTGACTTGCAAAACAGTACAAACGAATTGGCAACAAAACACTATACAAGCTAAACAATCTTCTTGAGTTCCGATTTGTACAATACATTGGTTGTCCCTCACTGTATTTTTGCTTTATAAAACCAATATTATATGAGCAATAACAATTTCAACTGCAGCATTACTGCGAACA
>CAIWHI010000756.1 GCA_903912435.1 uncultured Bacteroidota bacterium
AATTGAAAAATAAGATGTTTATAATTTAAGGGTCAATAAAAAGCAACCGCTCCTAAAATTTAGGGGCGGTTGCTTTTTATGAATAATGGGTAAAGATTATTGACATAGACCTATCTATCAAAAAAGATCAATAAAGGAAAATTAGCTAAATGAACTTGAGGTTGCAATTCCCCCTTTGTACGAGGGCTTTGTTGGTAGGGAAGGGGGTTAGGGGGATGTGAATCTTATTTGATACAAGAAAAACACCAATCACCACACCTGCACTTCCCTCTCCAATTGAATCCCAAACCGCTCATGAACCGATTGAACAATCTTTCCCGACAAATCCCAGATTTCCTGGCCATGGGCATGGCCATAATTTACCAACACGAGAGCCTGCTTAGTATGCACCCCCACATCCCCAATGCGGTAGCCCTTCCACCCACACTGCTCTATAAGCCAAGCCGCTGGTACCTTTATCCATGAATCGTTCACCGGATAAAAAGGAATCTTTGGGTACATAGCTAACAACTTATCAAAACTCGACTTTGATAATGAAGGATTTTTAAAGAAGCTACCCGCATTACCTATTTGGGCTGGATCGGGTAATTTGTCTGTTCTTATGTGAATTACGGCATAGGCTACCGCTTTTACAGTGGGCTCGGTAACCCCCATATGGGCGAGCTCCTGCTCTATAGCCCCATAACTTGTATTCAGTTTAGGCACCTTATCCAGTTTCAAAACAACTGAGGTAATAAAGAATTTATCCCTCATCTGGTTTTTAAAAATGCTATCCCTGTAGCCAAACTCACATTCCCTATTGCTGAAGCTCAGCAACTTTTTTTCGCTCCAGTACCAAAAGGTGACACTATCTATGGTCTCCCTTATTTCGGTACCATAGGCACCAATATTCTGTATTGGTGCGGCACCTACAGTACCCGGTATCAATGCCAGGTTTTCAACTCCTCCCCAGCCCTTGTTCACAACATACAATACCAGCTCATGCCATATTTCGCCTGCAGCCACTCTAAGCCATATATGGGTATCGTTTTCCTTTTCTACGGTTATGCCTTTCAGTTTATTGTGGAGTACCAGCGCATCCACCGGCTTAGTGAGCAGCAGGTTGTTGCCGCCGCCTATTATTAGCTTTTTAGTATCTGCCTCAATACCCTCTAGGTCGCTAATATCATTGATTTCCAGAAAGGAAGTGGCAGCTACATCAATACCAAAAGTATTGTAGGGACGTAGTGATATATATTCCTGTAGCTGCATAGATTGGTGCAAAGTTAAGCCCCCTGCTGATTTATGGTGCAGTTTTTAAAACTAATAAGTTTGGGTCTACTATTTTTCCAAATCAACAAATGCAGGTATGTGTACCTGCGCTGTAAATGATGGTACATTACATTAGCCCAAACAGGATAGGTAAGGAAAGTTGGTGGCTATAAAAACCTGCTTACATTCGCGACAAATGAATGAGGAAAAATTGCTGGAAGGGGCGGTGAACCGCATAGTGGCTGATAATGAAATGCATGCTAAATGGCTCAACAGCCTCTCAATGATGGAGAATACGGGTGCCAGGAAAATTTCGAAATACGAAGACCCGGTACATACCAATATTATAGTGCTGAAACACGCAGCCGAGGAGGCCCGCCATGCCTACTACCTTAAAAAGCAGATTGAAAAATTGGGTAAAAACCTTTGCCCCGACTATTCTTACCCCTACCTGCTAGCCCCGGTGGAAAGCCACCACTACCTGAATATGCTGGATGTAATGGCCTGCCGCTACCTGATAAAAACAAAGGGCCTGGAAGGCCGTGCTCTGAAACATGGCGCCTACCTTATGGTTACCTATGCCATAGAGGTGCGTGCCGATATGCTTTACGGTATTTACCAGGCTGCCCTCAACAAAAG